>NZ_PZZL01000010.1 GCF_003046185.1 Phreatobacter oligotrophus | reverse complement strand
TCGCGGACCTCAGGTGAGAACTTGTTCGTCGTCTTGCTCGTCATGGCTCCATCCTACTTGGAAGTTGGAGCCTCCGGCAGACCCGGGGCGGTTCATACGGACTTGCGAGACATCTTTTCAGTGAAGCCCTTGCGGGCGGAAGGGATGATGGCGATGCACAAGTTCAGGCGCGAGGTGGAGCACAAGCTTCGGGTTCTCAAGCATGCTGAGGCCATTGGTGATGTCGGGCGGGCATGCCGATATTTTGGTGTCGGTCGCGCCAGCTTCTACAGGTGGCGGGATGCCTACCGGAAGCATGGCCGCGTCGGCCTGGAGAACCGCAAGACCATCCCGAAGAACCCCGCCAATCGCACGTCCGCCGAGATCGTCGAAAAGTCCTGCATCTGCGGCGGACCTATCATCTCGGCCCGATGCGCATCTTCTGGTATCTGGCGCGCTATCACACCATCAAACTCTCCGATGCCGGCGTCTACCGCATCCTCAAGCGTCATGGGCTGAGCCGCTTGCCGGGCGGCACGCGAGTCCGCAAGGTCCACACCAAGCGCTACGAGAAGCAGGTGCCCGGCCATCAGATCCAGTTCGAGGTCAAATTCCTGAAGTTCGATGGCAAGGACGGTAAGCCGGTCAAACGCTACCAGTACGCTGCGATCGACGATGCAACCCGGGTCCGCGCCCTGAAAATCTATGACCGCCATAACCAGGCGAATGCCATCGACTTCATTGACACAGTGATCGACTTCACCTTCGATGTCTTGAAGGACCAACCCTAACGCACAGAACCATTGCTGGAGGAGATTGCATCATGACCACGAAGCAACAAGATGCGATGATCTGGATGAACACGACGTTTGGTGCCGACATAGACGCCGCGCCGGCCGGTACACCGATCCCCAAGAAGCTGGTGATCGCGATCGGCATTCAGGAGACCTAATACATCTGGGCCAAGATGTATAAGACCGCGACACCCGCGGAGGTGCTGGCGGTGTGCGTGGGCGACACGCTCGACTACCCCAGGCGCAAGTCAGCCTGGCCTAAGAACCGTGCGGAGCTGGAGCTGCATCCGCGCGGCAGGGACATGTTCAAGGTCGCACGGGCTGCGCTGGAGCGGATCGCGAAGATCAACCCGGGCTACGCAGGGCCAGCAAAGAACCCGGACAAGTTCTGCCACGGATTTGGGATGTTTCAGTACGATATCCAGTTCTTCAAGGCGAGCGCGGCGGACCAGAACTACTTCCTCAAGGGCGAATGGGCGACATGGAATGGCACGCTCGGCCGCGGCGTATCGGAGCAGAAAAGCAAGCTGACCGCGCTCTACGGTGCCGGCAAGGCAAGCCTCAGCCACGACGAAAGCGTCTATCTCGGCATCGCCTAAAACCGCGGCGCGAAGCGCACCAAAGACGATATGGCGACGAAGAAACTCAAACAGGGACACAAGGACAGCAGCGGCGTTTTCTACGGCGAACACATCGACGCAAATCTCAAGGCGATGAAAACGTTGTTCTAGAACCAAAGCGCAAAGAACGGTCGCCCCCGCGTCCCGCTTCGGGAAAGATCAAGCAATTGCACGCCGCGCGTGGTTTGTTATTCTCAACGTCCCTCGGCGGAAGAAAGCTCGACCGACGGAAAACCATCGGCTCGATGACGAGCAATGCAGCTGCGCTGCTTCCCGTCGGGCAACTGCCGGCAGTGGGTTGACGGGGATCGGAATCTTGTTGGGCACTGACGAAAAGGACATTCTCGTTAAGCTCAAGGCCCTGCTCGGCGAGGCGGCCAGCAGCCGGAATCTCATTTCATGGTTCGAGCGGGCGACAGGCAGGGAATACGCCGACTACGTCTCGACTGATCTGGCCAAGAGCGAACAGATCGAGAAGCTTCTCATAAGACTGCTGAGCCAGGAGACCGAAGAGCCCCGGAACACTCGAGCTGTTCCTGATCGAGGTGTACCGGAGCCGACCATTGCGGCAAGACTTGCGCGAAGCGATCGCCGGTATCCGTCCGCGCATCCAAGACTTCGCAAAGGTCGAGAACGCTCGCGTCAAGGTGATCCACGGAGACGGCCCCGAGCCGAGCATCGGCCCGACCAAGGATGGCCTTGGTCAGGACTTCCACGAGCTCGTGGAACTGCAGAAGATCACGAACCCGTCGATTCCCATGATTAACGGGCGCGTCTGGGCAAAGCGGCTGTACGACAATCTCTGCAGGGTCTGTCAGATAGAGGTCGATCAAGTTGCGCGGGGGACGGGCTTTCTCGTGGGGCCGAATGCCGTGCTCACGAACTGGCACGTCGTCGAGAATGCCGCGCCCCAGTCCATCCGTTGCCGCTTCGATTATGCGATCGATATGGCTGGTGCCGCGAGGGATGGCACCGTCGTCGAACTCTCCGACCCCGGGATCGTCCTATCAAGCCCTTACTGGGCCAACGAGAAGAAAGGGCTGCGGACGCCCGGCGGCGCGCCGCCCGACTGTCTCGACTTCGCGCTGCTGCACATCAACCGGGACCAACTGCGTCGGCCGGAACCGAGGCCAGCGCTCGATGAGCTGCCGACGCCGGAGGAGCGCGGTTTCGTTCAGATACCCGCCAATCCCATCATGCCAAACGCCGGCCATCCGCTCATCATCCTGCAACATCCTCAAGGACTGCCAGTGCAGGCTGCGCTCGATACCAGCGGAGCCATCGGCTGGGAGCTGAGCGATCAGAATGGAAATCTTTACTGGACAGGCCCCGAAAACACGCGGTTCCGCTACCGTACGAACACGATGGGAGGCTCGTCCGGTTCGCCGTGCTTCAGCATGGACTGGAAGCTCGTGGCGCTCCACCACATGGGACACACGGGCAGCGCGCTCGCGCCGGTTGCAAACCAGGGCGTTCCCGTAGGGCTTATCCGCAAGAAGATCGTCGAGGCAGGCTTCGAAAGCTATCTCTCATGACGCTTCAATCTCCACTCACGATCAAACGCAACTCTCCGCTCGTCAGAAAGCTCATCGACGACGCCGCCGAAGCGATCAAGGGGCCTTTGCTGATCAATCTGGTCGAACAGTTCGCGGGCGATGTGGACCCGGAAGATATACCCGATGGAGAGAAAGCCACTCCGAGGAGCCGCCTCGAGGATTGTCTGGCGCTCACCCACTACGAGGGGTCATCTTTGGATTTCCTCGGCCGCGCTCTGCATGCGGTCTGGCTTGATCCCGCCATTCGCAATGCTTTGCTGAGGGAGGAGCCGATCTTTGCCCGGCCCGTCCCTACAGGCGTGTTCGTGCGCACCGTGCAAGAACTCAGGGATGGGCTGTCTACCCTTGACGGCAAGATCGCGACGGAACCGGCTTTTCGCAGGAAATTGATAAACACCGGCGGACACCTCCAGAAGCTCGCCCAGCTCCTCCGCACGATCTGTGCGGCGAAGAGGCTTCATTCGGAGCTTCTGCGCCTGCAGTCCGCATCGGCTGATCAACTGGACAAACGGGAGCAACTGATCGTTCGGGCGACTACGCCGAAGGTTGCGATCGATGCCGTCCTGACCGTGGCCGCCGCCGTCAGGAAAGATCTTCCCGGATCGACCAGAACGACCCTTGAGCCCAGGCTCGCTGAACTGGCTGCCACCTCCGCCGGGCGGGACGCGGCGCCAGGGGCCCTGGCAACGCAAAGACTGACGGTCGCGATCCGAGATCTTCTCGAAGGGGGACTTGGGTTGATCGTCGATGACGTAATGAAGGCCACGGAGGCCATAACCTATCGCAGCCTGATCGAGGTCATCAGCATCAACGCGGACAGATCGCTCCACTGGCCGATCTACCTGGTGTCCGTGATGTGGCGGCAGGCCGTCTTCTCGCTCGGCATCTGGCGGGAGACGGTGGAGGAGCTCCTGGAGCTGCTCAAGCAGTGCGAAGCATTCCGGAGCAATGGCACAAGGCCTGATTGGGGAACGCTCTACAAGATCGAGGACTACCTCGATCTGCTGACGAGAGGCAATGCGGGTGGCGACAATGGTATCCGTGACCTGATCGGAGAGGTCAAGGATGCGGCCACCGCCTTCGACAACGTGCTCGATCTGGACGCCGGCGACCCAGCGCTTGAGACGGAGGCTATCGATCAGCTCGAAGCCGCCTGTCATGAACTGGTGGAGGAGGTTCGCTTGCAGCGCCTGCTGGCTGACAAGCCGATCGAGGAGTTCGTGACAGCATTCAGCAGGCTCATCCCGGTTGTCGCAACTCTCAGCACGACAGTGAGGAGGATATGACGATGGAGTCTTCTTCAACGCCGGATGATTTCGAGATCGGCGACGTCGCTCGCGCCAGGGCCATTACGCGCCTTGGCCGATTAAACGAAAAGCACATTCTCCACATGCCGGCCCCCGAACAGGTGGACAATGCGGAACTGGCGGGATTGATCGCAGAGGCGCGGGATTGCGCCGCGACGGATGATCTTGCGACGAACCGGGCGACCGCGAACCGTATCGCGCGCTTCTGGACCGCAGAAGCCCTGCGGAGGAAGCATGCGGATGGAGAGGCTGGCCCGGGGACGCAGTCCTCCGAGATGTACTCGAAGATCATCGAGCCGGCCCGGCTCGATCTGCGCGACGATGGAAGCACTGTCCAGCCGTCGCCGCGAGGCCGCGACGGCCTTGATAGATCCGCGTCGGCCCAGGCGACCGCTCTTCTGGGCTTCCGTACACGCGCCCGGCAGTGGAGGCGCGCAAACGGGCAGAGCGCTTACCTTCTGGAAGGCACAGCGCTGAGCGAAGCGAGGCAGTTCGTCGCCGACGACAGAGACGTCGCCGCACTGGTTCAGGCGAGCGACGACCATGCCAGGAGCGCGAAGCGCAAGTTCAGCGCCATCGCTGCTGCTATCAGCTTATGCTGCCTGACAATCGCAGCCCTCGCAATTTATCAGTGGCGGAAGGCAGACACACAGCGGGCACGGGCGGAGGAACAAAGCGAACGAGCCAATTACGAAGTCGCATCGTCCAAAGCGGATGCGCGGGAAGCCCGCGACGACTTGCTGAGGCTTGGTCGCCGCCTGTCCGAAACAACCGAGAAGCTCGAGCAGGCCGAGCTCGACAACGCCAAACTTCGCGAGCAGCTGGCAGTCCAAATGATCACCGTTCGCAACGGCGTGACTAGCCAGAACATGGCGAACGCTACACTGCCGACGGGCTACAGGACTGATTTTCTCGATGTGCCAAGTGATTGCGTCACGAATGCGCAGAAAACGTCGGGCGGCGGGCTGGAGATGCCCGCGTTCCGGGCCGACTTCCAAGCCGGTCTTGCGAATGGCGGCCGCGCCATTCCCTTCAACAACTTCTCGTCGCTCATGAGCGCGGTCTGGCGGCTGCCCGTCCTGACAGCGAGCAATATCTGCCGCTCCAGGCTTCTCGGCGTTGCGGCGGCCAACGTACCCGTTGCGACGACTCGGCAGGTCGACCTGGCGGAGCAGCGAGTGCAATCCTGGTACGACCAAACAGGCTTCCAGCCGCTGCGGCTCGTTTCGCCGCAAGAGATCGCGTGGGGCGGGGCTGCGGAACGGACGTCGGCGAATGGGCTCGCGTTCGATGCTTCGGCCGAGACGAGCTATTCCGCCAATGTCGTTCCCGCCACGCCGGACGCCATTCGGAACTGGGAGGCGCTGCGGCTTTACGCGATGGCCGGCTTCAGTCCGGAAAGCCGGAACGTCACCGTGTTCTCAGGTCCGGTGATCCGCAAGGTTTCCCCGTCAGGGGTCGCCCCGATTTACCCGCCACAGGCGTACTGGATCGTGATGGTGGGTGTCGGCGCGAACGCCCGGCCGGTTGTCGAGGCCTATGTTTTGCCGGCTGGCCTCGCATCCCCCACGGGGCTCGACAAGCGGGAAGCCTCCGCTTTGCGCCTGCTTCTGCAAGCCACAACCTCCTCGGTCGCCGCAATCGAGCAACTGACGACGCTGAGTTTTCCGAGCGGCCTGCGGACTGGAGATGGCGAAAGGACTTTAGCGTCGACGCCGGACGCGCCCTCGAACACCGCGGCGCAGATCGTGGCGCGGGTGGTGGATTTGGATCACCCCGATCTCAACACGCGCCGCAGCGCAACGCAGGCGCTCATCACCGCGCTGCGTGACGGCGGGCTGACCCCGCCCGAAGATCAAGGACGCGTAATCGACGCTCTTCTTGGGCTATTTGATCTGCCGAGCTTCCGCCAGTTATCGGCGAATGCGCGCGTGAATCTGGCACTGGTTCTGGCGGCGGTGCCGGAGGCGACGTGGGATCGCGACGATATCCGCCGTCCGAGGGCCCGCGCGCGCCGCGCCATCGTCGACATCGAAAACGCGGTCGCCCGCAACGATCTACCCGCCATGCCGATGGCCATGGGGCATCTTGCCAATGCGAAGGCCAAGCTCGGCTTCGAGCTTGGTCTGAACCGAACTGTGTTTATCCAGTTCGCGGGGATGTCGCGCGTGGATGCCGAGCTTATGCGCAGCCGCCTGCAGACGCTTGGCTGGTACTTGCCAGAGGCGGAAAGGACATCGAACGCGGCCGGCCTGAACGAGGTGCGCTTCGCGCCGGCCGACGATCAGGCCGGTCGCCAACTCGCTGACGACATCGAGGCCCTGAGCCCGCCGCTGCGCCGCGAGATGGCGAGGCGGCCGACAAGCAGGGTCAATGCAGCGCGGCCGGAGATATGGATAAGCGCTCCATCCACGCCAAGGGAAAGGTGAGACGCTGGCGAAGGAGCAGGATTCAGTCGTCGAGCATCGCCAGATAGCGCCCAAGGCTCATGCGGGAGGAGCCTGGCGTTTCCTCCGCCGCTGCAGAAGCGGGAACGAGAACGGGCATCTCCTTGACGAAGCGCTTGGCCTTCACCGGGTTGGCGCGCTGCCAGTCGATCAGGAAGGCGTCGCCGTAGTACGCGGCTACGCGCGCGTCCTCGATGACGAGGGAGGCGTCGCGATTGAACGAGACGCCGTCACCGCTCCAGTTGTGGCTGCCGATCAGGACACGCTCACCATCCACCACCATGCCCTTGGTGTGGGTGTCGTCGAGCTGCCTCAGACAATCGTCGATGTCGACGCCTTTCGACTTCAGGTACCAGGCCACATGTCGGTTGTCGCTGAGCGCGCTGTTTCCCGTCCTGAGGATCAGCCGAGCGTCATCGAGCGTCTTCAGCTTGCCGACCAGCGCATCTATCAGTTCGTCGATATTGCCGCGATGTACCCGCGGATCGGCGCGCATGCCGATGTACGGGATCTGGAACCAGAGCTGATGCTTGGCCGAACCGATGAGCTTGAGAACGGCATCTGTGAAGACGCGCCCTTCTTGATCCGGCGTGAGCAGAGGCGTGATCTTGAACACGTCATCGAGGACGAGTGGTTGCAGGATGCGGGAGGGCGGCCGACGCTCCTCGACAGGTCTCTCGACGACCGCCGGGGCGATGACGTCGAAAGCCGGAAGGACCGACTCCCTGTCAGCGATCAGCGCGCGCGATCGCGCGAAGTCCTGGCGGAGATGGCTGCGGAACCGTCCGGAGAGCGTCTTGCTCCTGACGATAATGTGCCAGTCCCTGTTGCCCGGCAAGTCATCCTCCAGCGCGCGCTCACGCTCGCGGTCGCTGACGAGGGGCTGGCTGGAGGTGTTCTTCCAGTTGCCCGACGACAGCCAGAACACGTCGTCATCGCGCACTGTCACCTTGATATGGTAGGAGTTCTTGATGAGCCCGGAGCGACCTTCCGGCACCTTCACGAACGTGAAACGGCCGTCATAGTCCTTCACCCATTCCGCGAATGTCTCGACCGTATCGAACTCGAGCTCATCGTGCGGCCCTTCCTTAGCGGTACCGTGGGCGTCGGTCTTCGGCAGGCTGGCGTTGTCGATGCAAAGATGCATCACTGCTCCGGCCTCAAGCCTCGCCTTGACGAACTCCGCGATCACGGTGCCCTTGAACTCGTATATGCCCGAGTCGTACCGCTTAATGTCGCCCTTCGTCAGGAAGCCCTCGAGCTCGTCGAGCCCGTACTCCGGACTGAGATGGGCGCGGATCGACATGTGCTCTTTCACCGGCGCGAAGGAGAATTCGGGGCCGGTGCGGGCTTCATCGTCATAGGCTATGATGTTCGCAGCCTCGAGCGCGGGTTCCGCCTCAACCTGCTCCGACAACGTCGCCGCCTCATATCGTACCGGAAAACCGTTGAAGGATTGCGGGCCGGACGTCTGCAGGTCATACAACCGGTTGGGCTGTACGGAGACGGCTATGAACGGGTCGCCACCGATACGTCCGTCGCGCTCGTCATAGCCGACACGGGCGGCGATGACGCCGTTCTGCCGCTGGTCGAGAAAACCGCAGACAGCGCTCTCGACATCACCCGCTGGCGACGCTCCCGGAACCGCGCCTCCCTGCACCGCCACAATCGGTTGCTGGCCGATCTGTCCGCCGTTCACCGAAATGGTGATGGTGACGACCGCGGGCCCGCTTCCACCGGGGGCGGCCGCCACGGGGCGTGGTGATGTCTCGATCAAGGGCGGCTGCGTCCAGCGCCGACGCGCCTTGTAGTCCGCGAGGACAGCGGCGGGGACTGCGTGATTTTCGGACTTGTAGACGCCGGCGAAGTGCAGGGCCTCCACGCGGCCCTGCTTCAACGAAACGACAGCGGACCCAGAATTGCCGCCGAGCGTCGTGCAGTCATGCGTGAGCAGGTCTGGCCCGTTCGTTTCGACGAGACCGGGCGCCAACCGCTTCACGTCATAGACGCCAAGGAACAGGGCCTTCATCAGTTCCTGGTCGGGAATGATCCGCTTCGGGGCTCGGGCGGGGTAGCCGATGGCGCACACGAGGTCTCCGGAGGCGGCCGGGGTCGTCGCGATCGGCAGTGGCGCGAGCGTTCCGCCAATGTCGGACGCCGCGAGCTTTAGAAAGGCGATGTCATGCGGGCCGCCCTCGGGCGCGATGTAGAGGATCTCGGAAATCGCAGCTGAAAAGCCTCCTTCGGGATCCGCCTCGAAATGCCCGGTGTTCCATTCGATGGAGAGAGGCCGCCCCGAAGCACCGATCCTGAACGCGTAGCGCCGTCCGCTTTGCTTTCCGATGACCGAGGCCACATGGGCGTTGGTAACGATGATGCCATCGTCGATCAGCCAGCCCGTTCCCGCGAAGGGCATGCTCGCCATGCCCTCGACATCAATGCGCCCGATGCGCGCGATGACCGGATTGATCCTGTCGGCGGCCGCCTTCAACTCTGCGTCCAGCTTCTCGGCTTCCGGCCCCATTAGCGCGACCTTCGCCACGTCGAAACCCATTGGGCCATCGGGCGCTGCGGCCTTTGTGGCGAAGTAGACGGGTCGCTCCTGGGACACAATGGTTTCAAGGACCGCCCGGTCGGCGGAGCGGGCGAGTGCGATCAACCTGTCGGGCGTGACGGCGGACGGCGCCTCCCGCGTCGCCCGTCCTTTTCTGTCTGACGCCTGGAGCAGCTCGGCATAGCGCTGCGCCGCCGACGGATTGTCCATCGCGTTGCGGGCGATGATCCTGGCAACAAAATCCCCGATATCGCGATTGCGCATTTTACTTCCTTCCTAAAGAATTATTTCCTCGTTTGCTGCAAAGCGGAGTTTGAAAAAGATTGACCGGAAGCATCAAGTCTTGAGATGCTGTCGTATCAATTCAGATTTCAAGTTTGATGACAAGATCGGTAGTCGCTGTGTCGTTCCCAGATCGTGGAGGATGGTCGAATGGCGGACGATGAATCCGGACTGCGCAGCCTTTCCGCCGCGTCTCTGATCCGGCTGCCCGCCCACGGTAAAGACCAGTCGGCGCGTTTGATCATCGGGGCGGACAAAGGGGCCGATGCTCTCGCCGCCGCCGCCCGCGTTGCTGAACGGCTAGCGGAGTTTCAGCCGGTCGCGCGGCTGCTCAGTCCGCTGTCAACGGACGTCGCCGTCATCACGCTCCCGGGTTTCGGCTTCAGCCACGATCTCGCGGCCGTTTTCGATTTTGCGGAAGCGCTCTCGCGGGCGACAGGCGTCGCGATGATCGAACCTGAATTCGCCTACGCGCCCAACATCGATGAGGAGACGAAGCCAGGGGCTGCCATTCCCGAGGGCGCTTTCGCCGTTCCGGGTTGCTGGGTTGGGGAGGATCCCGCTCTTGATGGCGATACGGCATGGGCCCCGGCGATGATCCGGGCACCGCAGGCCTGGGCTTTCTCGAAGGATGGCGGAAGACCGGCGGCGGGCAAGGGCGTCATCATCGCGCATCTCGACACCGGCCTCACCGACCATCCTGAGCTTGCGGGTGCAACGCTGCTTTCTGGCCTTGACCTGATCGACGGCGACGCGATGCCCCAGGATCCGCTGGATCCTTCATCGGGGAACCCGGGGCATGGGACATCCACGGCAAGCGTCATCGTCTCCCAAGCCAAAGGCAAGGTCACCGGTTCGGCCCCCGCCGCCAGCCTGTTGCCCGTGCGCTGCATCTCGTCCGTCATCGTGGTCTTCGCGTCGCGCATTGCCGAGGCGATTGATCATGCGGTCGCCAGAGGCGCCCATGTGATCACGATGTCGCTTGGTGGCTTGTCGTCGTTCTCGCTCGAGCGCGCATTGGCGCGTGCCGTGGCTGCGGACGTGATCGTGCTTGCGGCCGCGGGCAATTGCGTGAAGGTTGTCGTCTACCCGGCCGCCGACCCGAACTGCATCGCTATCGGCGGCGTCAATGCGAAGTCCGAGCCCTGGCGCGGATCATGCCGCGGCCCGGAGGTCGACATCTGCGCGCCGGCCGAGAATGTGTTTCGGGCCAAGGCGGAGCCTGGAGGATCGGGCGGTTCGTCGCAGGGCGAGGGGACAAGTTACGCGGTCGCCCTCATGGCCGGCGCGACCGCCTGCTGGCTCGCCCATCATGGCCGCGCGCGCGCTATCGCCGCGGCGCGGAGCAAGGGGCTTTCGTTGCAGGAACTTTTCAGGCGCGCTGTCCGCGACACGGCGCGCCAACCCGCGGACTGGGACGCCATGCTCTTCGGCGCGGGCATCCTGAACATGGAAGCGTTGCTTCGGCTCGATCTGGACGCAATGCCGACGCGTGAAGGCGGGGCCGGCGTATCCTCTGCTCCGACGGGGGAGGGGCGCGTCAGGAATCTGCTGCTGTCACTGGCGGAGGAGCCGAGCGAGGCGCTCGCCGCCGCGCAGATCCACGCCGTACAGACGGAGATCATCGCGCAGGTCATGCTCCGCCGAACGGGAGACGCGCAGCGGACAGCCTCGCGCAGACTGACCGAGGCCATATCGGCCGAGGGTGTCGCGGCCCTGAGCCTGTCCGCGTGTTCATCCGATGCGCCCGCGGCCCCCTCGCTGAAGCCGCTTGCTTTGTCGGCCGACACGCGCGCTGACGCGATGCTTCGCCACCTGAGGAAGCGTCTGGTGGCCAAGGTGGCCGGCCTCGAGGCGGCGGAGCTGGAGAACGTCCCGGATGATGCGCCACTCCCGCCTTTCGAGGACGCCCTCGCGGCGTTCGATCCGGCCAACGTCGACGCCTTCATTGCCCGCTTCCCCAAGGGCGAAGTCGCATGTCCTGACGACATTAAGCGCGCGCTTGGTATCATCTGGCGGCAGGCGAAGCCGGCCTATGGCAAGCTCAACAGCCCGGGCGGCATCAGCCAGGCGAGCGCGGGTGACAAGGCGGCGCTCGAGGCTGTCGTCAACTTTGACGGCTCAAGCCCAAGCCTTCTCCTTCGCCAGTCGCAGGTCGATATCGCGCATCCGCTGGCCGGCGCATGGGCCGAGAGCCTGTTCCTCGCGAACAGTGGGCTCCTGAGGGATGTCGCGCCGGCGATCGGCCGCATCCAGCGTCTCGATGGCGGGCCTGCCGCATTCTTTGGAACCGGATCCCTCGTCGCTGGTGCAAAGAAAGGCGATCCACCGCTGGTTCTGACGAACTTCCATGTGCTTCAGCAGATCCTGCGCTCGCCAGGGGTTCAATACCGCCTGAGCGGCAGCAGGATGGCGATCTATGGTGGACCGGGACTCGACTTCGACGGCGAGATCGATAGTCCCGTCAGGGTCACCCACAAGATCGCCGCGGCGCGCTTGCCGAAGGGCTGCGGCCAGACCGCCGGCGCGATCGACGCCGTTGCGCTTGAGATCGCTCCGGTCGACAGGAGCAAGCCGGAGTTGCCGACGCCGATCCAGCTGTCCTCCGATGTCGCCCTGGCTGGGAACACGGCCGCGAAACTGATCGTGATCGGCTTTCCGGCCGACCCCAAAAGCAGCAGCGGCGTTGTCGATGGCGTGGACTGGAACTGGATCAGCAGCGTCCTGTTCGGACGGCGTTTCGGGCTCAAGCGCGCTGCTCCGGGCCTCGTCAGGACCGCTGTCAGCGGTTTGGGCGCAGACTGGCACGAGAGCGTCTTTGCCCATGACGCTTCGACGCTTGGTGGTTCATCAGGGTCTATCGTCTTTGGTCTCGCGACGGGAACGAGAGGCATGGGTCTGCATTTCGCCGGCCTCACTGGCCAGCGCAATGAGGCGCATGCCTTCGGAACGATCGCCGATGCATTGAGTGGCGTCGGCATTTGCATCGCGTAGTAAATAGCTCCGCCTTTTCTTGACGCCCTCTGACCTGCCACTGCTTTGTCATCCAGCGGCGGTTAGAGCCCCGGAAGTATTTGATCCGGTCCCATTCTTTGGACCGCCGGAAGGTGGAGTTTCCGGCGTGTTTCACGGCAGCTGGCTGGCTACGCCGCCGGGGTTCTGCAACGAGATCGGAGGCTTATGGCCGATCGCCCCATGCGGGCGCACCTCGTTGTAGTATCTGAGCCAATCCTCCATCTTTTCGCGGGCGTCGGCAAGCGTCAGGAACCAGTGCGCGTTCAGGCACTCGCTCCGGAACCTGCCGTTGAAGGCCTCGATGAAGGCATTGTCCGTGGGCTTTCCCGGGCGGGAGAAGTCCAGCGTCACGCCCTTGGCATAAGCCCAGAGGTCGAGATCGCGGGAGACGAACTCCAATCCCTGATCGACCCGGATCGTCCGGGGATAGCCAACCGCCGCGCAAACCCGCTCGAGCGTCGCAACGACATCCTCGGCCCGATAGCTGAACTTCGGGTCGATCACGGGCGAGAAGCGCGAGAAGGTGTCGACGACGGTGAGGACCCGGATCTTCTTGCCGGTGGCAAGCTGGTCATGAACGAAGTCCATTGCCCAGACATCGTTCGGCCGGGTCGCCGGCGCACGATCCTCGCGCAGCTTGGCCTTGACCCGGCGCTTTGGTGCCTTGTTCCTCAATTGTAGCCCCAACTCATTGTAAATCCTATGGGTTCTCTTGATGTTGATGTCCCATCCCTCGCGCTGGAGCATGACGTGGACACGCCGGTAGCCATACCGGATACGTGTCTCGCAGATCGCCTTGATCCGCGCCTCGATGCCGGCCTGGTCGCGCTTGCGTGACCGGTAGTGGAAGGTTGATCGATCGAATTCGAGGGCGCCACAGACCCTCCTGATCGAGACCTTCCACTCCTCGCAGATCACGTTCACCAGCTTGCGCTTACGCCCAGGCCTCAGATTTTTCGGCGGATGACGTCCTGCAGCATCTCCTTGTCCAGCGACAGGTCAGCCACGATCCGCTTCAGCTTGGCATTCTCGTCCTCAAGCTGCTTCAGCCGCCGCATCTCGGGCGGCGTCATGCCGTCATACTTCTTCTTCCAGTTGAAATAGGTCGCCTGGCTGATCCCGGCCTTCCGGCAGATCTCCGCCACCGTGACCCCGTCCGCCCCCTGCTTCAGGATGAACGCCTTCTGCGCCTCCGAGAACTTGCTCGCCTTCATCGTCTTCCACTCCTCCCAGCCAAGGGATTCTGACGCGGAAAACTCCAATCTCAAACGGTCCAGTTTTGTGGGATCAGATCATATCGAGGCAATTTTTTCACATTAAACAATTGATATCATTTTGAAAAACGGTTGGTGCGCCATGCGGTCGGGCGCGAACCGTTCTGGTGGGCATTTTCCCTGCAAACAGGGAAAAGAACAGGGAAACAGTGAAATGCCCGCCTCAAGCATTTTTTGGGAGCCGAAAACACCAAGGCTATTGAGGGAGATGCAGATGTTTTCCCTGTGCCGCGAAACAGGGAATTTTGGTGTCGCAAGCAGGGAAACGCGGGGCGCTGCGGTTCGCTTTCCGGGAAACGACTACCCCGCGAACCGACCATGGCGCCGATGTTTCTCGGGGACTGTTCGAAGGACGGACTGGCGGCGCATAAGTTGTCGAAATCGCCAAATGGTGATCCGTCAAGATGCAGCCGAGCGGATCGGGTCCGATCTTCGCCGACAGTGACCGGCGCTCCACGAACCCCGGCATACGGCTCGCGCGCGAGGTTTGGCTTTGGGCGATGACACAGCGCATCGCCACGACAAGTCTCTATGGTTCGATACGCGGCAAGGACGCCCGCCTCACGCCGATTGGATCGCGCTCTCGACCGGCATGTTGTCGATCAGCCGCGTGGTGCCCATCCGGGCCGCGACCAGGAGTCGGATCCGCTCGTTGCTGATCCGACCCAGCGGCAGCAACGTGTCGGCGTTCCGAGCCTCGATGTACTCGACGTCGAAGCCCGCCCGCTGGAGTTCCGCTGCACCCTCCGCCGTGGCCGCCCCATGCTCCGCGCCCGCCCGGATGCGCTCGGCCGCCGTCGCCATGACGCTCGGCAGTACCGCCGCCCGCCGGCGGTCCTCCAGCGATAGGAAGCGATTGCGCGAGGACATCGCGAGACCGTCGGCTTCGCGCACGGTCGGGCATCCGATCACCTCGGTCGCGATGTCGAGGTCAGCCGCCATACGCTGGACCACCTTGAGCTGCTGGTAATCCTTCTCGCCGAACAGGGCGATTTCGGCCTCCGCCGCAATGAAAAGCTTCGCGACCACGGTGGCGACGCCGGCGAAATGGGTGGGCCGGAAGCGGTCCTCAAGGCCGACATTGGCGGGGCCCGCCAGCGACACCGCGGTGGCGAAACCAGCCGGATACATGTCGGAAGCCTCCGGCGCGTAGACCAACGCCTCGCCGACGCTTGCAATCGCCGCGAGATCGGCGGCGAAGGTGCGCGGATAGGCGGCGAGGTCTTCTCCCGGCGCGAACTGCGTGGGATTCACGAAAATCGAGACGATGGCGCGGTCGGCCTCGGTGCGCGCCCGCCGAAGAAGCGATAGATGCCCCTCGTGCAGCGCGCCCATGGTCGGCACGAGTGCCACGCGTTCGCCCGCCGTGCGCCAGGCGCGCGACCAAGCCCTGAGTTCGCCGGGCTTCCGGACGATGTCGTGACCTGCGAACTCGGGCGAAGTCTTCATGTGGATCGCCTTCCTCGCCTCACGCGTTGACGCGGGCCGTGGCGAGCGCGCCGACCGCGTCGGCGGTCGCGGCCGACAACGTCCAGCCGAGATGGCCGTGGCCGGTGTTGTAAAACACACGCGGATGCCGACCACGGGCGACGCGCGGCAGCATGTCCGGCATCATGGGTCTGAGGCCAGTCCACGGCACGGACTGGCGGGTGCTCATGCCCGGGAAATGGGCCCGGCACCAGCGGATCAGCGGGTCGATGCGTTCGGCCCGTATGTCGCGGTTGTAGCCGTTGTACTCGGCGGTGCCGGCGACACGGAAGCGGTTGGGGCCGAGACGGCTCGTCACGATCTTCGCGGCGTCATCGAGCAGGCTGACCCATGGCGCGGCTTCCTGGTCCGCCTTTTCAGGCAATTGCACGGTGATGGAATAGCCCTTCACCGGGTAGATGTTCACCCGGTCGCCGAGCATCCGCGCGAGGTTGCGCGACGTCACGCCGCCGCAGACCACGACACGGTCGAAGACATGCACCTCGGTCGGCGGTTCGGTCTTTTCGAGATGCGGCTCTGTCGACTGGCTGATCACGGTCACGCCGTGGTCGCTCGCCTTGGTGGACAGCACCTCGTCGGACAAGCGCATTGTCACGCCGAGACGTTGGCAGGCCTTTGCGAGGCCGTTGGTGAACTTGTGGATGTCGCCGGTGAAGTCGCTCTCGGTGTAGAAGCCGCCATGGTAGGTCCCACGCAGCGCGGGCTCGATCGACTTGATCTCGGACGGCGTCACGGCGCGGCGCTCAAGGCCGCCCTTGGCGAGGAGCGCGCTGACGCGCGTCGCCGCCTCGAAGTCCTTCTTGTTCTCGTAGAAATGCAGGATGCCGCGCTTCTCGCAGTCGAAGGCGATGCCTTCGTCGGCCGCCATCCGCATGAGATGGGCGCGGGCCTCGATAGCAAGCCGCACGGTTGTAACCGTGTTCTCTTCGTATTTGGGGATCGAGCCGATGAACTCGAGCATCCACGAGATCTTGTGCCAGGAGGGGCGCGGGTTGAAGAGCAACGGCGCGCCCGGCGTCGTCATCCACTTGAGACCCTTCCACACAGTGGCCCAACTGTTCCACACCTCGGCGTTGGAGGCGGAGAGCTGACCGCCATTGGCGAAGGACGTCTCCATCGCCGTGTAGGGATGGCGGTCGAACAGTGTGACGCGAGCCCCGCGCTTGACCAGATTGTAGGCGGTTGTCACGCCAGTGATGCCGCCACCGATGACGGCGACGTTCAGGTTCTCGGGAGTAGACATGCGGCTTCTCCTTCCGCGCGACGCACGGATCAGAAGCCCCCTCTGTCATTGGCCTGAGAGCATCGCGTTCGGCCGCTCATCGGCCAGATCCGCTTACACCATCGGCGGGAGCCTGCGGGCTCCGCTTTTCAGAGTCGATCAAAAAGGCGCGGTCTTGGTGCCTGAGAGTTTCCGGGGCGGTTGCTCCTTCGGCGTCGCGGCGGCCCGAAAGCCCGCGAACTCTTCCGCGTGAAAGACCATACCCGAGAAGCATTGTCTGTCAAGTTAGTTTCATTTTCCAACAAAATCACGAGTTCGGTTGAACGGCTTGGCGCCGGCGCGCGCCCTGGGATAGCGGTTCGCGACCTCGCCGGCATACCCACCCTCGATCCAGACTTTGAGCCGTTCGACGGCGCTCAGAAAGGCCTCGCGTTCCGCCATGCTCAGGGGTGCCAGCATCAGTGTCTCGAACTCGGCGGTCAGCGGATCCGCCCGCTCGCACAAAGCCACGCCGTCAGGCGTAATCGTTAGGCCGAAAGCCCGCGCATCGCTCGGAATAGCGCTTCTTTCGATGAAACCGGCCTTGATGAGCTTCGAAACGGTCCTGGACGTCAGCGTCCTCTCGAATTTGGTCCGCTCTGCGAGGACGGTGAAGGTGATGCCCGGATTGGCGCGCACCAGGCGCAGCACGCGCAATTCGCGGACGCTCAACCCGATGCGGATTTCGAAGATGCGGTTGGCGCTGCCGATGCCGTCCTCGACGATCGAGGAGAGGAGATAGGTCAGTGATCGTTCGAGCATGGGTTGGTCCCTGGAGTTCCGCGCGGTGCCACGGCGACGGCATTGGAGAGCAATTATACAAGTTAGGTATCATTTATTGCGAATTTCAATTATTGCGTATTGCAACAAACTGCCCATGATCACCGCCGATCGCGCAACGAGACAACAAGCGCGACGAGGGAGGCGGCCATGGTTGTCGTCAAGAGTCCGAAGGAGTTCTACGCCGGGGCGATCTATTTGGCTTTCGGTGTCGCGGGGCTCTGGTTCGGATGGAACTACCCGATGGGAACCGCGGGCCGGATGGGTGCGGGCTATTTCCCCAAGGTTCTGTCGGCAGCGCTCATCCTTCTCGGCCTGGTCGCACTTGTGCGCGGTATCCGGATCAATGGTGCGCCGCTCGATCCCATTCGGCTGAAGCCGTTCCTGCTGATAGCCGCGGCCTGTTCGCTCTTCGGTCTGATGATCGAGCCGATCGGCATGATCGGCGGTCTTTTCGTGCTGATCCTCCTGTCGGCGATGGCGAGCCGCGAGTTCCGCTGGAGCCCCGTCGCGCTTCTCGGCGCGGCCGGCCTGGTCGCCGCCTGTGCGCTCGTCTTCGTCTGGGGTCTTTCCGTGCAGATGCCGCTTGTCGGCTCGTGGTTCACCGGGGGCTGAGGAGCGGATCATGGACATTTTCGCCGACCTGCTCATGGGTCTTTCGGTTGCGGCAACCCCGACGAACCTCGTCTGGTGCCTGATCGGTGTGTTTCTCGGGACCGCCATCGGCGTCCTGCCGGGCCTTGGCCCGTCGGCGACCATCGCCATGCTCCTGCCGGCTACCTTCGGCCTGGAGCCCGTCTCGGCGCTCATCATGATGGCCGGCATCTTTTACGGCGCGCAGTATGGCGGCTCGACGACTGCGATCCTGATCAACCTGCCGGGCGAGGCGACCTCGGTCGTGACCGCCATCGACGGCTACAAGATGGCCCGCAAAGGTGCCGCCGGCCGCGCGCTTGCGGTCGCCGCGCTCTCCTCGTTCTTCGCCGGCACGGTGTGCACCTTCCTCATCGCCTTCTTCGCACCGCCACTGACCGAACTCGCCTTCAGGTTCGGTCCGGCTGAGTATTTCGCGCTGATGGTGCTCGGGCTCGCCGCCTCCATCGTGCTGGCGAGCGGGCATATCCTGCATGCGATCGCCATGATCGCCCTCGGGCTGCTGCTCGGCCTCGTCGGCACGGACGTGAACTCAGGGCTTCAACGCTACGCCTTTGGCTTTCCTGAACTGGCGGATGGCCTCAACTTCGTCATCGTCGCTATGGGAGTGTTCGGGATTGGCGAGATCATCGCCAATCTGGAGGACGAGGCCCGCCGCGATCTCGGCTTCGCCAAGGTGAAGGGGCTGATGCCGACCCGCGAGGACTGGTCGCGCATGGTCGCGCCGACCCTTCGCGGCACCACTCTGGGAGCCGCGCTCGGCGTACTACCGGGAGGCGGAGCGGCGCTCGCGTCCTTCGGCGCCTATGCGCTGGAGAAGCGCGTGTCCAAGCACCGGGAGGAACTCGGAAACGGCGCGATCGAGGGCATCGCCGCGCCGGAGGCCGCCAACAATGCCGGCGCCCAGATGTCCTTTATTCCCATGCTGACCCTCGGCTTTCCGGCCAACACGGTGATGGCGCTGATGATCGGCGCGATGATCATGCATGGCATCCAGCCCGGCCCCGGCGTGATGACCGAACAACCGCGCCTCTTCTGGGGCCTGATCGCCTCGATGTGGATCGGCAACCTGATGCTGCTGGTACTCAACCTGCCGCTGATCGGGCTCTGGGTGCGCATGATCATGGTGCCATACCACTACCTGTTCCCGATGATCATCGTGTTCTGCGCGATCGGTGTGTTCTCGCTGTCGAACAACGCTTTCGACCTCCAGATCATGACCGCCTTCGGCGTGCTCGGGTATCTGTTCAAGAAGCTCGACTGCGAGCCGGCGCCCATGCTGCTCGGCTTCATTCTCGGCCCGCTGATGGAGGAGTTCCTGCGCCGCACGCTGCTGCTTTCGCAGGGCGACCCCTCCGTACTCCTAACGCGTCCGATCAGCGCGGTCCTGCTCATCGCCGCTGCCGCGATCCTGCTCAGCGTCCTTTTGCCTGCCTTCAAGCGCACCCGGTCACGCGCTTTCGCCCAGTGACCCTATCCATCAACGAACGACTTCAGGAGGACATCATGACCGAACTTTCCCGCCGCGAGGCGCTCGCCGCCGTCGCCGGCCTTACCGCACTCGGCTTCGGCACCGCGCCGGCAAACGCGCAGCTCGGGCCAGGCCGGACCCTGACCCTCATGGTTCCCTATCCAGCGGGCGGCCTGTCCGACGCCATCGCGCGCAACCTCCAGCCGGCGTTCCAGCGCGTGCTCGGTCAGACCGTGCTGGTCGAGAACCTCGGTGGCGCCAGCGGCGGCCTCGCCGCGCAGAAGCTGCTGCAGACGCGCGCCGATGGGCGGATGATCTTCCAGGGGTCGCCCAACGAGTTGATCCTGTCCCCGCTTGTCAACCCCGACATCAAGTTCCGCCCCGACCAGTTCCGCCACGTGACCCAGATCACGCGCAACCCGCTGATCCTACTTGTTCGGCCAGATCATCCGGCTAGCAATATCGACGAACTGGTCGCGCATGCGAAGGCCCAGGGTCGTCCCACGCCTTATGGGAGCGTCGGCGTCGGCTCGCTCTACCATGTTCTGTCGGAAGAAATGGCCAAGCAGACCGGCATCCGCGTCACCCATGTCGCCTACCGTGGCGCCGCGCCGGTGCTTCAGGATCTCGCCAGCGGCCAGATCGATTTCGCGATCCTGCCCTTCGCGACCTCCTACAAGCCGCTTCAGGACCAGAAGAAGCTGAAAATGCTCGGCTGGGTGTCGAAGTCGCGTGTCGACTTCCTTCCCGATCTCGTCGCCTTCGGTGAAAGCAAGGTGCTGCCGAATTTCGATCACTCAATCTGGGCCGGCATTTTCGTCCGCAGCGAGACGCCTGAGGACATCGTCCAGCGGCTGAACGAGGCGGTGGGCGAGGTGATGCGTACGCCGGAAGTTCGCACCGCGATCAGCAACACCGGCTCGATCGTGGTCGACGCCACCTCGCTCGCCGAGGCCCGGCGCTTCTACGAGGACCAGGTCCGTGTTCTCGACGCCATGACCCGCGAAATCAGCTTCCGGGTCTGAGCGACAACAGGCCTGGCGAGCGCCGGCGCGGCGACGCGCCGGCGTTTTGCTGTCAGACGGCCTTCTCGCTCGCGGTGGGGGCGGCTTCCCATTTGTCGAATTCCCGCACCAGCGTGATCAATTGCTGGAGCAGCCGTGAACCATCGTTCTTGCGGTAGCTCATGATGATCGGCGTCACCATTTTCGGCTCGTTCAAGTCGACGTAGGAGACATCGTCGCGGCCGAGCCGTCGTACCGAAGCTGGCACCACGCAGATGCCGCCGCCCGATGCCACGAAGCCGAGCGCGGTCTGCAACTCACGGGCTTCCGTCGCGATATTCGGCTCGACACCGGCCTCCCGATAGAAGCCGATGACCTGATCGGCGTAGCTCGGGCGAGGGGCCTTCGGGTAAATGATCAGCGGTTCGTGTGCCGTGTCGCGCAGGCGCGGCGCGGTCTCGCGGCTGGCGAGCGGATGCCCCTTCGGTGTCGCGATGCACAGCTTCTCTTCGCGGATCACCTTGCGCACAACCATTTCGTCGTCGAACCGCAGCCGCCCGAACCCGACATCGATGCGGCCGTCCTTAAGGGCGGCCACCTGTTCGATCGTGGTCATTTCCAGGAGATGGACCTCGACGCCCGGAACCGCGATGCGGAAGCGCCGGATCAGTTCGGGCAGGTCGTCATAAAGCGTCGAAGCGACGAAGCCGATGTTGAACTGAAGCACCAGCCCCTTGGCGATGCGCTTGGTCATCGCGCGCATGTCGTCGACGCGCTGGAGGATCTGGCGGGCCTGCTCGAAAAGGTATCGACCCGGCTCGGTGAGCGTGATGGGGCGGCCTCGATCGAGGAGCCTCACGCCGAGTTCATCTTCGAGCTGCTGGATCTGTCGGCTGAGCGGTGGCTGGGCGATATGCAGTTTTTCCGCAGCGCGGCTGAAGGATCCTTCCGCCGCGACCATGGTGAAATAGCGCAGATGGCGCAGTTCCATGACGTTTACCTCGTCAGGTCGTGCGGCCTTCATGGCTCGCTTCATACCTGTCGGGTATCAAAATAGACGCAATCGATCCTGTCCTGCAACACCGCGCGGACCTATCGTCGGCCCATCCAAGTGGAGCCGAGATGCCCGTGCCCAATACCGCGATCAGGATCGAACAGGTCGAGACCCTGCTGGTCGACCTTCCGACCATTCGCCCGCATCAGCTGGCAATGACGACGATGCGGGGCCAGACCCTGATGATCGTCCGGTTGCATATGTCGGACGGCGTCGTCGGTCTTGGCGAGGGCACGACGATCGGCGGGCTCGCCTATGGCGCGGAAAGCCCCGAGGGCATGAAGCTCGCCATCGACACCTACATCGCTCCGGTCCTGGCGCGGGCACGCCCTGAGCGCATTGGCGAGACTATGGCGCTGGTCGGCAAGGCGGTCCAGGGCAACAACTTCGCCAAATGCGCGGTCGAGATGGCGCTGGTCGACGCCATGGGTAAGCGCACCGGCCTGTCGGTCGCAGATTTCTTCGGCGGCCGCCAGCACGACCGGCTCCCCGTCGCCTGGACGCTTGCCAGCGGCGAAACGGCCAAGGACATCGCCGAGGCCGAGGAGATGCTGGCCAACCGTCGGCACAACATCTTCAAGCTGAAGATCGGCAAGGGCGATCCGAAGGGCAACATCGCCCATGTCGCGGCGATCAAGCGGGTCCTCGGCGACCGCGCTTCGGTGCGGGTCGACATCAATCAGGCCTGGAGCGAAGCGACCGCCTCGGCCTGTCTGCCGCTCCTCAAAGATGCGGGCGTTGACCTGATCGAGCAGCCGGTGGCGCTCAAGAACATAAGGGGCCTCGCCCGGCTCGCCCGCGAGACCTCTGTCGCGATCATGGCGGATGAGGCGCTGAACGGTCCCGAAACCGCTTTCGAGGTCGCACGCGCCGAAGCGGCTGACGTATTCGCGCTCAAGATCCTCCAGTCCGGCGGGCTATTCGCGGCAGCCAAGGTCGCGGCCATCGCCGAAGCCGCCGGGATCGGCCTTTACGGAGGCACGATGCTGGAGGGCGGCGTCAGCACGGCGGCGTCCGCGCATCTCTTCTCCACCTTCGCCAAGCTCGAGTGGGGCACGGAGCTGTTCGGCCCGCTGCTGTTGACCGAGGAAATTCTCCAGACGCCGCTCGACTACAGCGAATTCAGCCTCGCCGTTCCGACCGGTCCGGGGCTCGGGATCGTGCTCGACGAGAGCCAGATCGCGCGGTTCCGCCGCGATCGCCGGGAACGAAGCATTCACGTGCTGCCAACGCTCAAGACGGGATCCTGACCATGCTTTTCCAAGTCCAGATGGACGTGCGCATTCCCCACGATCTGCCGGCCGAGAAAGCCGACGCCTTGAAGAAGGCCGAACGCGAGCGCGCGCAGGACCTGCAGCGCACGGGAACATGGCGGCATCTGTGGCGCCACGCCGGCCGCTACGCCAACACCTCGATCTTCGAAGTGGGTGGCGCGCAGGAACTCCACGACATTCTTTCGACGCTGCCGCTGTTCCCCTTCATGGAGATCAGCGTCACGCCGCTCTGCCGCCACCCGTCCTCGATCCACGATGACGACCGCTGAACAAGACAAGCCAACCACGAAAGGGGAAATGCCATGCCCGCCAATCTGATGTCCAAGTCGAAGATGAAGCAGCTCGCCGAGGAGGCTTCCGGCATCGGCGAAAAGGGCGGCGACGCCCGCGTCAAGGAAGTCACTAACCGTCTGCTCTATCGCCTGATGCAGGTGATCGACGAGTGCGACGTGTCGATGGAGGAATTCTGGGCTGGCGTCGGTTTCCTCGCCCAGACCGCCAAGAACAACGAATTCGGCCTGCTCGTGCCGGGCGTGGCCCTGGAGCATTTCCTCGACCTTCGCCTCGACGAAGCCGAGAAGAAGGCCGGCATTTCCGGCGGCACGCTGCGCACCATCGAAGGCCCGCTCTACGTCGCCGGCGCGCCGCTCTCAAAGGGCGAGGCCCGTATGGATGACGGCACCGACCCGGGCGAACCCTTCGTCATCGAGGGCCAGGTCCGGGGCGAGGATGGCAACATCATCCCCGGTGCGATCGTCGACATCTGGCACGCGAACTCCAAGGGCGGGTATTCCTTCATCGACGGCGAGCAGGCCGCCTATAACCTGCGCCGCCGCATCGAGACCGACGCCAAGGGCCGCTATCTCGCGCGTTCCATCGTGCCGAACGGCTATGGCTGCCCGCCCGAGAGCTGCACCCGCAAGGCAATGACGCTTCTCGGCCGCCACGCAGAGCGCCCGGCCCACGTGCACTTCTTCATCTCCGCACCCGGCTACCGAAAACTGACCACCCAGTTCAACTTCACCGGCGACAAGTACCTCTACACGGACTTCGCTTTCGGCACCCGCGAGGAACTGGTCGTCACGCTGGAACGCGTCACCGACGCGGCCGCGATCCGCAACGCCGGCTTCAACCGGCCCTTCGCAAAGGCCAAGTTCGACGTGATCCTGATCAAGGAGCGGGCCGGCGCGCCGCGCACCGAGGTCGAGCGCGAACACGTCATGGCCGCCTGAGCAGCCCTTCGACACGGGCCGCGGGAGCCTCTCCCGCGGTCCGATCTCACCAAAAAATGAACGCAGGGGAGAAACGCCATGTCCGTCGACCTGATCCAACGCCTCCAGAACTCCGTCCAGCATGACGAGAAGACCGGCGCCTATCGCTGCCGCCGCGACATCTTCACCGACCCTGAATTGTTCGAGGTGGAGATGCGGCACATCTGGGAGGGCAATTGGGTCTATCTCGCCCACGAAAGCCAGATCCCCAACAACAACGACTACATCACCGGCTACATCGGCCGTCAGCCGATCGTCATCAGCCGCGACCGCAAGGGGGAGCTGAACTGCTTCCTGAACGCGTGCTCCCATCGCGGCGCGATGATCTGCCGGCACAAGCGCGGCAACAAATCGACCTACACCTGCCCGTTCCACGGCTGGACGTTCAACAACGCCGGCAAGCTCCTAAAGGCGAAGGATCCGGATGGCGCGGGCTATCCCGAGAGCTTCAACAAGAACGGCAGCCACGACCTGCAGAAGGTCAAATTCGCCAACTACCGCGGCTTCCTGTTCGGCTCGCTGAACCCCGACGTCAAGTCGATCGAGGAGCACCTCGGCGAGTCCCGCAAGATCATCGACCTGATCGTCGACCAGTCGCCCGAGGGGCTTGAGATCCTACGCGGCAATTCGCAGTACATCTACGACGGCAACTGGAAGCTCCAGGCCGAGAACGGCGCCGACGGCTATCACGTCTCGTCCGTTCACTGGAACTACGCCGCAACCACCCAGGCCCGCAAGGCGGCCAACGCCAAGGACGACATCCGCGCCATGGATGCCGGCGGCTGGGCGAAGAAGGGTGGCGGCTTCTATTCCTTCGAGCACGGCCACCTGCTGCTCTGGACCAACTGGACCAACCCGCAGGACCGTCCGAACTTTGACCGCCGCGACGAGTTGACCGCGTCCTTCGGCAAGGCCCGCGCGGACTGGATGATCGAGAAGAGCCGCAACCTCTGCCTCTACCCGAACGTCTTCCTGATGGATCAGTTCTCCTCGCAGATCCGGATGTATCGGCCGATTTCCGTCGATAAGACCGAAGTCACGATCTACTGTATCGCGCCGAAGGGCGAGAGCGCGGAAGCGCGCGCCCATCGCATCCGCCAGTACGAGGACTTCTTCAACGCGTCTGGCATGGCGACGCCGGACGACCTGGAGGAGTTCCGCTCCTGTCAGATCGGCTACGGGGCCCGCCACGCGGTGTGGAACGACCTATCGCGCGGCGCGACGCACTGGATCCAGGGTGCCGACGATGACGCGAAGGCCATCGAGATGAAGCCGCTGCTCTCTGGCGCGAAGACCGAGGATGAGGGGCTGTTCGTAATCCAGCACGCCTATTGGCGTGATGCGCTGATCGAAGGCTTGAAAAAGGACGCCGAAGCCGGCTTCCGGCAGGCCGCCGAGTAAGACTGTTCGGCGGACGCACCGATGCGACCGCCGAACGCATCTCCAGGCGATACCCGAAAACCGACAAAAACCTTCGAACGAAGGGGAGGACACCCATGTCGCTCGCATTGCAGACCAAGCCGAAGACCGTTCCGGTCACGATGGATCAGGTCCAGGCCTTCCTCTACGCCGAGGCACGCGCCCTCGACGACAAGGATTGGGACGCCTGGCTCGCCTGCTACGCGCCCGGCGCCACGTTCCACATGCCTGCCTGGGACGACGACGACGAATTGACGGAGAACCCGCAAACCGAGATCTCGCTCATTTACTACGGCTCGAAGCAGGGCCTTGAGGACCGCGTCTTCCGCATCCGGACGGAGCGGTCTTCGGCAACGTCGCTGCCCGAGCCACGCACCTCCCACAACATCTCGAACGTCGAGATCGTTGCCGAGAGCGCGGGCCGGCTGGAGGTACGCTTCAACTGGTTCACGCTGAGCCATCGCTACAAGACGACCGACAGCTATTTCGGCACGTCGTTCTACACAATCGATACATCGGGTGAGCGCTGGCTGATCACGGCCAAGAAGGTCGTTCTGAAGAACGACTACATTCACCACGTTGTCGATATCTACCACATCTGATCAAGCGCCAAGTCTAAAAGAAGAATAACCTGCGTGGAGGACGCCATGAGCCACAGAATCGCGCTGAACTTCGAGGACGGCGTCACGCGCTTCGTCGAGGCGCGCATCGGCGAACTGGTGGCTGATGCCGCCTATCGCGAGGGCGTCAACATCCCGATGGACTGCCGGGACGGCGCCTGCGGCACCTGCAAGTGCCGCTGCGAACAGGGGGACTACACGCTCGGCTCCTATATCGAGGACGCCATGACCGAGGAGGAGGCCGCCGAGGGCTTCGTCCTCACCTGCCAGATGAAAGCGCAGTCGGACTGCGTGATCCGCATTCCCGCCTCGTCTGCCGCCTGCAAGGTCAAGGTCGGGGCGGTCCCCGCCACGATGGTCGCGGTCGAAAAGCTCTCGCCGAGCACGATCGGTTTTTCGGTGCGCCTCGCCGATGCCGGGCTGTCGTTCCTACCCGGCCAATATGTCAATGTCTCGGTGCCAGGCACGACGCAGACGCGCTCCTACTCGTTCTCGTCCATGCCGAAGGAAGGGGTGGTCGAGTTCCTTGTCCGCAACATCCCGGGCGGGTTGATGTCGTCGTACCTCGCCGAGAAGGCCGCGCCCGGCGACGCGCTCACGGTGACCGGCCCGATCGGCTCGTTCTACCTGCGCGACGTGAAGCGGCCGGCCTTGTTCCTCGCCGGCGGCACGGGGCTCGCGCCCTTCCTCGCCATGCTGGAGGCTTTGGCGGCAACGCGCTCTGAGCAGCCGGTGCACATGATCTACGGTGTCACCAACGACGTCGATCTCGTCGCGGTCGACCAGCTGACCGCCTTCGCGGCCGCCATTCCCGGCTTCACCTTCACGACGGTCGTCGCCGACCCCGCGAGCGGCCACGCGCGAAAGGGTTATGTCACTAACCATATGCCGGACGGGGCGTTGCACGGCGGCGACGTCGACGTCTATCTTTGCGGACCGCCGCCCATGGTCGACGCAGTCCGCGGCTATCTGGCGGAGAAGGGCGTCAAGCCCGCCAGTTTCCACTTCGAGAAATTCTCGCCTTCGGAGACCGGCACGTGACCGCGCACATCGACATCGACGCCCTCGCCCTGGCGGCCCTGAAGCCCGCGCCCGGGCGCTTCGCCGGCAAGAGCATGGTGATCACTGGCGCGGCGCAGGGCATTGGCCGCGAGGTCGCGCTGACGGCTGCCCGCGAAGGCGGCCGCCTACTGTTGGTCGATCGTTCGCCCCTGGTCGAGGACGTCGCCCGCGAGATCGCCAAGGCGGACGGGCAGGCCATCGCCATGACCGCCGATCTGGAGACATGGAGCGGCAATCAGCAAGCGATGGAAAAATCCCATCGCGCCCATGGCGCCATCGACGTGCTGATCACCAACGTCGGCGGCGCCATCTGGATGCGGCCGTTCCAGCATTTCGACGATCGCCAGATCGAGAAGGAAATCTCGCGCTCGCTCTTTCCCACACTCTGGGGCTGCCGCGCCGTGCTCCCCTACATGCTCGAGCAGGGCCGGGGCGCGATCGTCAACGTCTCGTCCATCGCCACCAAGGGCGTCAACCGCGTGCCCTATTCGGCCGCCAAGGGCGCGGTCAACGCGCTCACCGCCTCGCTCGCCATGGAGGTCGGGACCAAGAACATCCGCGTGAACGCCGTCGCGCCGGGCGGGACGACCGCTCCGCCGCGCAAGGTGCCGCGTGGGACCGATCCGCTCACCGAGCAGGACAGGAGATGGATGCAGGAGGTGGTCGACCAAACCGTGCAATCGAGCCACATGAAGCGCTACGGGCTCCTGCGCGAGATGGCTGCCGCCATCCTCTTCCTTGCCTCCGACGCGGCCTCCTACGTCACCGGCACGGTCTTGCCCGTTGGCGGCGGCGACCAGGGCTAACCAGACCAAAGGATATCGCCATGCGCCCCGTCGTCATCGCCGTCGCGATCACCGGCTCCGTGCCACGCAAGAAGGATAACTCGACCGTTCCGATCCTTCCGCCCGAACAGATCGAGTCGACCCATGCCGCCTACGAGGCGGGCGCGAGCCTCGTGCACGTCCATGTCCGCAACGACGACGAGACTCCGTCATCGGATCCGGCCCGGTTCGCGGCCGTTCAGGAGGGCGTCCGGAAACACTGCCCGGGCATGATCGTGCAGTTCTCGACCGGCGGGCGCGGGCGCGATCCCTCGGCGCGGGGTCTTTCTCTTGTCCACAAGCCCGACATGGCCTCGCTCTCCACCGGTTCGGTCAACTTCCCGACGATCGTCTATGAGAACCATGCGACGCTCGTCGTCGATCTCGCGACGAAGATGAGGGACAACGCCATCGCGCCGGAGATCGAGATTTTCGACCTCTCGCACATCCATGGCGCGCGCCGGCTGATCGACGCCGGACTGATGTCACCGACACCACACGTCCAGTTCGTCATGGGGGTCCAGAACGCCATGCCGGCGGACGAGCGGCTCCTCGACATCCTGCTCGCGGAGACGCGGCGCGTCATTCCCGGCGCGACCTGGACGGCCGCCGGCATCGGGCGCGAACAGGCCCGGGTGATGGAATGGGCGCTCGCTCGCGGTGCCGACGCGGTCCGGACCGGGCTCGAGGACAATATCCGGGTGAGCAAGGATCGCCTCGCCGACGGCAACGCCGAATTGGTGTCGATTGCGGCGGCGCTCGTGGCGCGCCATGGTGGACGCCCCGCGACGCCCGCCGAGGCGCGCGCCCGCCTCGGCCTACGCGCCGCGTGAGTCTCCGCCGATCGTGACGCCGTTCGAACCGCTCAGCCCAAACCGACCGACCCTTTCCGAAATCCGCCGCGACATCGGGCCGGTCCAGCTTCTCACCGGACTGGTCGCCTTCCTGTTCGGCGCGACCGGAGCGCTCGCGATCATCCTGGCGGTCGGCACGGGTGGTGGGTTGAAAGAAGCGGAACTCGCCTCCTTCGTCTTCGGCGTCTTCGCCATTAACGGCGCACTTACCGTGGCGCTGGTCTGGCTCTATCGTCAACCGCTCTGCCTGTTCTGGACAATCCCGGGTACGGTGCTGATCGGCCCGGCCCTCACCCACATGAGCTTTGCCGAAGTGGTCGGCGCCTTCTGGGTCACGAGCCTTCTCGTGCTCGCGCTCGGCTGGACTGGCCTCGCCCGCCGCGTGATGCAGCTCATACCCATGCCGATCGTGATGGCGATGGTGGCCGGCGTCTTCCTCAAGTTCGCCATAGACGTCGTCCGCTCGCTCCACGGCGACTTCGCCATCGCTGGTGCCATGGTCGCGGCGTTCTTCGGCCTGAGTGTCTGGCCGGCTGCCCAACGCTACATACCGCCGATCATCGGCGCTCTGCTCGCCGGCGCGGTGGTCGCGGGCGGCCTTGGGCGGTTCGCGGGCGCCGAGATCGGCGGCCTGGCGTTGGTGCAACCGGTGTTCACGATGCCGATATTCTCCTGGCGCGCGATGATCGAACTGGTCGTTCCGATCGCCATCACCATCGTCTTCGTCCAGCACGGGCAGGGCCTCGCGGTCCTCACGCAGGCTGGACACAAACCGCCCCTGACCGCCGTGACGATCTTCGCCGGGATCGGCGGCCTCCTGAGCGCCGCCGTCGGCGCGGTCGGCACCGCGCTCACCGGCCCGACTAACGGCCTCATCACCTCGACCGGACCGCGCGAGCGCCACTACGCGACCGCGATCGTCACGGCCGTGATCGCCATTGGCTTCGGGCTTTTGGCGCCGACCTTCACGCGCCTGATGCTCGCGGCGCCGAAAGAGCTGATCCTGACGCTCGGCGGCCTGGCGATGCTGCGCGTGTTGCTCGGCGCCTTCACCGTGGCCTTCAAGGGACCATTCGCCTTCGGCGCGCTCGTCTGTTTCGTCGTCACCGTCGCCGACATGCCCGTGATGAACATCGGGGCCGCCTTCTGGGGGCTCGTCGCGGGACTGGCGGCGTCCTGGCTGATGGAACGCGCGGACTTCGCCCGCGCGGCGTGAAGTCGGCGCGCGCGGCGCCGCGCCTCCAGCCGAAGCTCCGCGGCGCATGGAGCGATCAGAATACCCATCTGGTATGGAAATAGACACAATCGATCCTGTCCGACGTCGGCGATCCCGCCTACGTTTTCGATGGCTTTTGAGCATGCGGACGTCCGTGTCGAGGCGCGGCGATCTCGGGCGCGGGCGACCGGTCGAAGGAGACAACATGCGGCGAACGGCATTTCCAATCGGTCGGCGCGCCTTGCTTGGCGCTGCCGCCTCGTTTCTCGCCACGCCATCGCGCGCGCAGGCCTTCCCGACCAAGACCATCCAACTCGTCGTGCCCTTTGCCGCCGGCGGCGCCGCCGACATCATCGGGCGCGCCATCGGCGAACGATTGTCGCAAGGCTACGGCCGGCCGGTGATTGTGGAGAACCGGCCGGGGGCGGGTTCCAATACCGGCCTTGCCTCGGTTGCCCGCGCCGAGCCCGACGGCCATGTCATCGGGCTGGCTTCCATGGCCTTGGCGGTCAACCCGAGCCTCTACCGTTCGATGCCGTTCGACCCGGTCGCCGATCTCGCGCCGCTGTCCCTCGCGCTCGAGACGCCGAACATCCTCATCGTTCCGGCGAATTCGCCCTACAGGTCGGTCGGAGATCTCATCGCCGCCGCCAAGCGCGCGCCGGGGTTGCTCGTCTACGCCTCGGCGGGCCTCGGTTCGTCGCTGCATCTGGCGGCCGAACTGTTCCGGCAGAAGGCCAGCGTCGACCTGACCCATGCGCCCTATCGCGGCAGCAGCCCAGCGCTGGTCGATCTGATCGCCGGTCGGGTCCATGTGATGTTCGACAATGCATCGACGGCCTTGCCGCAGATCGAAGCCGGCACGGTGCGCGCGATCGGGGTGACGACCGCGGCGCGGATTGCAGCACTCCCGCAGGTACCGACGATCGCCGAACAGGGCGTGCCGGACTACGCGCTCGCGAATTGGTGGGGCTTCGTCGCGGCGGCGCGCACGCCGCCCGCGATCGTCGAACGGCTTGGCGCGGATATCCAGGCGGCATTGAGGCATGAGGCTACCGAGCGGGCCTTTGCGCCGATCAATGCGCGGATCATCGCATCGACGCCGCAGGCGTTTGCCAGCCATCTGGCGACTGAGATCGGCCAATGGCGGGCAATCGTTGCGAGCGCCGGACTGACCGCGCTGGACTAACGTCCCGGAAACGCATTCACCGCGCGATGGTGCCGGATTCACAGGCTTGGCAGGGGAGGGATCATGCCCCGGACCAACAGTTCACGCGCATCGGCGATCAATACCTCATTCCACGCAAGCCCACTGATTATCGATCGATTTCCCAGCGAAACGATCGAATTGATGGGGTTTGAGTCCGGAAACGCATCGTAAAATACCTCTCAGGTATCAATATAGATGCAATCGATCCTGTTCCGGTCGCCTCGCCCCGCTTAACGTCCCGGTCGTGAAAAAGCACGCGCGACAGGGAGAAAACGATGTGCCGACCATCCGCTCCCGGTCACGAGACGTGCTCCAACGACTGCCGGAGGAACTGCCATGTCGCATTCGATTTCATCGCCGATCTCGGCCAATCGCCGACGCTTCCTGATGGGCGCGGCGGCGCTCACGACGGGCGCAGCGGGCTTCCGCTTCCCCACCCCGGCCATCGCCCAGGGCGCACCGTTGAAAGTGGGCTTCATGCTTCCCTATTCGGGCACGTTCGCGAAGCTCGGCAAATTCATCGATGATGGCTTCCGCCTCTACGTGGAACGCCAGGGCGGCTCGCTCGGCGGCCGGCGCATCGAGTTCGTCCAGGTCGACGATGAGTCGAAGCCGGAGAGCGCGACCGACAACATGAACCGGCTCGTCGGCCGCGAGCGCGTCGATCTCGTCGTCGGCACGGTCCACTCCGGCGTCGCCATGGCCATGGTGAAGGTCGCGCGCGACACCAATACCCCGCTCATCATCCCCAACGCCGGCGCCAACGAGGCCACGGGCCCCATGTGCGCTCCACACATCTTCCGCACCTCCTTCTCCAACTGGCAGGTCTGCCAGCCCATGGGCAAGGTGATGTTCGACGAAGGCCGCCGGCGCGTCGCCACCATCACCTGGCGCTACGCCGCCGGCTCGCAGATGATCGACGCCTTCAAGGAGGGCTTCACTCGCGCGGGCGGCACGATCGTCGAAGATCTGGCGCTTCCCTTCCCGGAGGTCGAGTTCCAGGCGCTGATCACCCGCATCGCGACGCTGCGGCCCGACGCGGTCTTCGCTTTCTTCGCCGGCGGCGGCGCGGTCAAGTTCGTCAAGGACTACGCGGCGGCCGGTCTCAACCGCACCATCCCGCTCTACGGCGCCGGGTTCCTCACCGACGGCACGCTGCAGGCCCAAGGCGCGGATGCCAATGGCGTGCGCACCACGCTCCATTACGCCGACAACCTCGACAATCCCGCCAATCGCGTCTTTCTCGAAGCCTTCAAGGCCAAAACCGGTCAGGACGGCGACATTTACGCGGTCCAGGGCTGGGACGCGGCGGCGCTGCTCGCCGAGGGGCTAAAGGCCACCGGCGGCGATTGGTCGGCGCGGGCGCGGGCGACGAGCGCCATGCGTTCGGCCAGGATCGACAGCCCGCGCGGCCCGCTCTCGTTCAACCGCGCCGGTAACCCAGTCCAGAATGTCTACCTGCGCGAAGTGCGCAACGGCCGCAACGAGGTGATCTCGGTCGCCGGTCAGGCGGTCGATGATCCGGCGCGCGGCTGCCGCGTTCAGGCCTGATCGCGGCTTTCCTCCCCAGCCGCAACCTCGGGGCGCGCGCGGGCCGGTCGCGACCGGCGCGCCCCTTTTCCTCCAGCCGAAGGACGCCCAGTCATGGACGCGCTGACCTTCGCCGTTCAGCTGTTGAACGGCGTGCAATACGGCCTCGTTCTGTTCCTCGTCGCCAGCGGCCTGACGCTCGTGTTCGGCATCCTCGGCGTGATCAATCTTGCGCACGGCGCCTTCTATATGCTGGGCGCCTACCTTGCCTGGGCGATCGCCGCCTATACCGGCAGCTTCGCGCTGGCGGTTGCCGGGGCGCTCGCCATTTCCTTCGTGCTCGGCATTCTGCTTGAGGAGGTCTTCGTCAAACGCATGATCGGGCGCGATCACCTCGCGCAGGTCCTGCTGTCGTTCGGCCTGATCCTCGTTATCGACGAGGTCCGCCAGATCGTCTTCGGCAAGGACGTGCATTCGGTCGCGCCGCCCGATTGGCTGCGCGGCTCGATCCAGCTGACGGACGTGCTCTCCTATCCGATCTACCGGTTGGCGCTCTGCGTTGCGTGTCTCATTCTCGCCTGCGTCATCTTCTACGTCATCCAGAAGACGCGGCTCGGCATGGTGGTTCGCGCGGGCGCAGAGAACCGCGACATGACCCGCGCGCTCGGCATCCCTTTCGACCTCGTCAACCGCTATGTCTTCGCTGGCGGCATCGCGCTCGCCGCGCTCGGCGGCGCGCTCGTCGCGCCAGTCTCCACGGTGTTCCCGGGGATGGGCGACAGCATGCTGATCCTGTCCTTCGTGGTCGTGGTGCTCGGCGGCATCGGCTCGGTGGCGGGTGCTGCCATCGGCGCGCTCTTGATCGGTCTCACCGACACGTTCGGCAAGGTCTTCTTCCCGCAATTCTCGTCGATCCTGGTCTACGTGCTGATGGCCGGCGTGCTGCTCTGGCGGCCGAACGGCCTGCTCGGCAAGTCCTAAAGGTGCCATCATGACCCGCTCGACCGGTACGAAAGCCGCCTTGGCCTTGATCGTCGCGCTTGCCGTCGCGCTACCATTCGTCGCGCCCGGCTACTACGTCCAGTTCGCTTCTAAGGCGATGCTGATGGCGATGCTGGCGCTCTCGCTCAACCTCGTCGTCGGCTATGGCGGCATGGTCAGCCTCTGCCACGCCGCCTTCTTCGGCCTCGCCGGCTACCTGCTCGGGCTCATGACGCCGGAAGCCGCCGGCGCTAGTGTCTGGATCGCGCTGCCGGCGGCCATGCTGGGCGTCGCCGTGGTCGCGGCGATCATCGGCGCTTTGTCCCTTCGCACTCGCGGCATCTATTTCATCATGGTGACGCTCGCCTTCGGCGAGATGCTTTTCTACCTGTTTCACGACACCCGGATCGGCGGCGGTTCGGACGGGCTCTACATCTACTTCAAGCCCGAGTTCGTCCTCGGCGGCATCACGCTCATCGATTTGGAGAACCCACGCGCCTTTTACTGGGTCGCGCTCGCTTGGCTCGTCGGGGCCGCGGTGCTGGTCCAGGCCATGGTGCGCTCGCCTTTCGGCCACGCGCTCGCAGCCGCGCGCGACAACGAACGGCGCGCGCTGTCACTCGGCTTTCCCGTCTTCCGCGTTCGGCTGACGGCCTTCGTCGTCTCGGCCATGATCGCCGCGGTCGCCGGCTTTTTCTCCGCCGCCCAGTTCGGCTTCGTCGCGCCGCAGATGCTGGGCTGGCACCTCTCGGCCAGCATCCTCGTCATGGTCGTCCTCGGCGGCATGAACTCGGTCCTCGGGCCAGTCGTCGGCGCGATCGCGTTGCTCGGGCTTGAGGAAGTGCTGAAGTCGAATTTCGAGCACTGGAAGCTCATCAAGGGGCTGATCGTCATCGCGCTCGTCTTCGCGCTGCCAGGCGGGCTCAAGCAGCTGTCCGCGATGATGTTCCCGCCAAGTGCAGCAAAAGAGCCTGCCCCAGCGAACCCGAAGGAGGCCGCCTCCCATGTCTGAGATCCTCATGAAGGCAACCGCGCTGGAAAAGCGCTACGGCGGGCTGAGGGCGGTCTCGGGCGTCTCGATCGACGTCCATCGCGACGAGGTCCACGCGGTGATCGGCCCGAACGGAGCGGGCAAGTCGACGCTCGTCAACCTGCTCTCCGGCGACGTGCCCGTCACCGACGGTGCAATCATGCTGCGCGACCGCGACATCACGGCGCTGGCGCCGCACCGCCGGGCCATGGCGGGCGTCGGCCGCTCCTATCAGAAGACAACGATATTCGCGGACTCCACGGTGTTCGAGAACGTCCGCCTCGCCGCCCAGGCCCATGGCGGCCAGCCGCTCCGATTGTTTCGCCCCGTGTCTACCGACGGCAATGTGAACGCGCGGGCAGAGGCCGCCCTCGATGAGGTCGGCCTTTCCGCCCGCCGCGACACGGTTGCCCGCTTCATGAGCCATGGCGAACAGCGCCAACTAGAGGTCGCCATGGTGCTTGCGACCGAGCCGAAAGTGATCCTCCTCGACGAGCCGCTCGCCGGCATGGGGCACGCCGAGGCCGCGCGCATGATCGAGATCATTCGCCGCCTCAAGGACGGCCGCGCCGTGCTGCTGGTGGAGCACGACATGGACGCCGTCTTCGCGCTTGCCGACCGGCTGACCGTCATGGCGGACGGGCAGGTGATCGCTTCGGGCGACCCCGCCTATGTGCGTGCCCATCCCGCTGTGCGTGCCGCCTATCTCGGACCCGAGCAGGAGATCGCCGCATGAGCGCGCTTCTCGCCATCAATGGCCTTACGAGCTTCTACGGCGTCAGCCAAGCGCTCCACGGCGTCAGCCTCACCGTCTCGCGAGGCGAGCAGATCGCGCTGATCGGCCGGAACGGCATGGGCAAGACCACCTTGCTGAAGTCCATCGTCGGCCTGCTCGCCGACCGTCGCGGCGAAATCGTCTTCGCCGGCGCGAGCACGGCGAAGGCAAAGCCCGAGGACATCGCGCGCCATGGCCTCGCCTATGTTCCGGAAGGACGGGGCGTGTTCGGGTCCTTGTCGGTCGTCGAGAACCTCGTCATGGCGGCCCGCGCGGGCGTTTCCGGTTCGCGGCGCTGGACCATCGATCGCGTCTTCGAGGTGTTCCCGCGGCTCCATCAGCGCCGCGGCAACGGCGGCCACCAGCTTTCGGGCGGCGAGCAGCAAATGCTCTCGATCGGACGAGCTCTGATGACCAATCCGGACCTGATCCTGCTCGACGAAGCGACCGAGGGCCTCGCCCCGCTGATCGCCCAGGACATCTGGAAAACGCTTGGCATCATTCGCGAAGAAGGCATCGCCACCATCGTCGTGGACAAGGACCATCGCGCCCTCGCCAAGGTCGCCGACCGCATGGTTGTGATGGCGAAGGGCGAGATCGCCTTCGACGGCGCGCCCGCGCTGCTGGCGGCCGATCCGTCGATCCTCGAAAAACACCTGGGTGTTTGAACCATGCCCTACGTCCAGACGCCAAGCGCGACGCTCTTCGTCACCGAGGCCGGCTCGCCCAACGCGCCGCCGATCCTGTTCTCGAACTCGCTCGGTACGACGCATCGCATGTGGGACGCGGTGGTCGCTGAGCTGTCGGCCGACTTTCGCTGCATCCGCTACGACACGCGCGGGCATGGCGCCTCCACGTTCGACGCCCGCCCGTTCGACATCGCCGCGCTGGCGGACGACGCGGTTGCGCTCATGAACAATCTCGGCCTCGCGCGGGTCCATTTCGCGGGGCTCTCGCTCGGAGGTATGACCGGTCAAGCGCTGGCCATCCACCATCCCGATCGCCTGGCGAGCCTAACGCTGATGGCGACGTCGGCCTTCATGCCCACCGAGGCCGCTTGGAACGATCGGGCCGCGCTTGTGCGGCGCGAGGGCACGAAGGCGATCGTTGGCGCCACACTCGAGCGGTGGTTTACGCCAGGATACCGCGAGAGCGCCGCCACGTCCGTCGAGGCCGTCGCGGCGGAGTTTTTGGCTATCGACCGGACCGGTTACGCCGGCGCCTGCGAAGCCATAGGGCGCATGGACTTACGACCGGATCTCGGGACCATAGTGGCGCCCACGACGATCATTGCCGGCGCCGAGGATCCCGCGACGCCGCTTGCCATGGCGCGCGAATTGAACCAGGCGATCGATGGTTCGGAGCTGGTGGTGCTTTCGCCGGCGGCGCATCTCCTTGCCGTCGAGCAACCCGAACGCGTTTGTGCGGAGCTACGAAAGACGGTAGCGATGAACCACCCCGGGGTTGCAGGAGGCTCGAACTCCTAAGAAAACAGAACCCCAAGGTGAAAGATCGGCCAGGGTAATCCCGGTTGCCGGTTGCCAGCTTCCAAGCGCTTCCCAGGGAACCGACGGTTCGAACCGAAGCACTCCAATGAAAAAGCCGCCCTCAAGCAAGCGCCGCGGCCGCCCGCGGACAAAGGTGAAACCGGCGGTGAAGCTCAGCAAGGGCGGACAGCCGGCGACGTGGCATGACGAGGGGAGCTGGGCGTTTATCGAGCTTGCGTTCTGGCTGCGCCGCCATTGGCCCGATGGACCGAAGCGGCGGATCGCGTCGGCCGCGGTGTGGTGGGGCTCCGGGGTCCGGTTCACGATCGAGAAGGATCCGGACAACCCAGCCAAATGGCGCGGGCTGGCCTTCGCAGAGGATCTCAAGCGGTACTTGAACAAGGCGACGTGGGCGTCCCGGATCAAGGCGGTCGAACGGGGCTTGAACCTCTCGCGCTATAAGGACAAGGGTCCGCTGCCGACGTTCCCGTTTCCCCATGTCGCCTTCATTCGGACCGGCGCTGGGTTCGTGGAGGGGACGATGGAAACTGCGTTCAGCCACTTGGGGATCCAAAGCGCGTTGGACCTGTTCGCTTTCGCCGGCGAAGACAATGACTTCGCCGCCTGGTGCGGCTTGATTCGGGAACGGTTTGCGAAAGCGGGGTTCCCGCGCGCGGCCGATTTCCTGCTTGCTGATCTGACGAGCATTCCGTCGAAAGACGAGCGCATCCATCTGATGGGCCGGATCACGGGCCCGGGGACGTTTCAGCCGCAACCGATCAAGGCGTGAATTTCGGACATTCGTTGTCCCGGTTTCCTGACGCCGAACCTGCGAGACACTTCCTGCTGCACTGACTGCACGGGATGGTTCCGAGGCGGGGTGGAGCAGGAGACCTCTGATGAAGCTTCGCCCTGAAATCCACATCCCGCCGGGCCTTCGCCCGCTCTTGCGGGATATCAAGACGATCCGTCCCAACGACCGAAACGCGCGAACGCACAAGAAGGGCCACGTCAAGGCTCTTGCGAACCAGATCACGGCTGTCGGGTTCAACAGCGCGATCATGGTCGACCGCGAGGGTCGCATTCTGGCGGGCCATGCCCGTCACGCGGCGGCCATCTTGCTGGGCATGACGGAGGTCCCGGTTGTCGTGTTGGACGGCCTCACGGAGGCGCAGATGCGCGCCTTCATGCTCGGCGACAATCAGCTCGCGACGCTTGCGGGCTGGGATCGCGGCATCCTCGCGGAGGACTTCGCCTATCTGAATGGCGAACTGCCCTCGCTCGGGATCACCTTCGCCGATCTCGGTTTCGCGGTCGGCGAGGTAAACGCGGTCTCGGAGGATCGGGGCGCTATCCTCGGCGGCGATCCCGCCGACGCGCTGCCGAAGCCGGCGAAGATCGTGGTGACGGAGCTGGGTCAGACCTGGCACCTCGGGCCGCTCGGGCATCGTGTGTGCTGCGGCGACTCCCGGTCGGTCGACGAGGTGAACCGGCTGATGGCCGGCGAACGCGCCGCCATGGCCTTCGTGGACAAGCCCTACAACCGGCAGGTCAACGGACACGTTCTCGGGCGCGGATCGAACGAGCACACCGAGTTCGCCATGGGTTCCGGGGAGATGTCGCCCGCGGAGTTCCGTGCTTTCGCCCTCGCCACCGACCAGGCGATCAAGGCGGCGATGAAGGACGGCGGGCTCGTCTATTCCTGCATCGACTGGGCGAGCCTGCCCATGTTCATGGAGGTAGGGCTGGAGGTGTACGGCTCGATCCTGAACGTCATCGTCTGGAACAAGACGAATGCCGGCCAAGGCTCGTTCTACCGCTCGCAGCACGAGTTCATCGCGCTGTTCAAGGTCGGCGAGGCCGCGCACACCAACGCGATCGAACTCGGCAAGCACGGGCGCAACCGCTCGAATGTCTGGACCTATCCGGGGGCGAACACCTTCCGGAAGGGCCGAATGGCGGATCTCGCGGCCCATCCGACCGTGAAGCCCGTCGCCATGGTGGCTGATGCTATCCGCGACTGCACGCTGCCGGGCGAGATCGTCCTGGACACGTTCCTCGGCTCCGGCACGACGCTGCTCGCGGCCGAGAAGGTCGGGCGGCGCTGCGTCGGCGTCGAGATCGAACCGAAGTTCGTCGATGTGGCGATCCGGCGCTGGCAGGCCTTCACCGGCCTCGACGCGATTTGCGCCGATACGGGTAAGACCTTCGACGAGATCGAGGCCGAGCGCCTGCCAAAGACCGATACGGCGGCCTGATCGCGGCTGCGCGCGCTCTCGCGCGGGCGCGGCATCGATCGCCGCGCCCCCGCAAACCCATTCAGTCACTCACACCCATCACCGCCCGCTTCGTCGGGCGTCAGGAACGATCCAATGACCAAGACCCCCAGCAAGGCGCCCCGCGGCCGCTCGAAGAAACCCCTCGGCGACTACGAGGTCGGCTATTGCAAGCCGCCCAAGCACGGCCAGTTCGGGAATGGCCAGAAGCCCAACTCAAAGGGACGACCGAAGAACCGGCCGACGGTCCACGACCAGGTCTCGGCGCTGCTCGCACGCAAGATCGACGTGCCGGAGAACGGCGTCATCGTGAAGCGCACCATCCAGGAGACCATGTTCCTGGCGGTCGGCCAGAAGGCGGTCCGGGGCGACCTCAAGGCGGTCGCCTTCCTCCTCAACCTGCGCGAGGCGACCCGCGATAGCACTTCGACCGTGATCGACCCGACTGAACTCGCCGCCTTCGATCAGGCGACGCTGCGCCGCTACATGCAGGCGGTGATCGATCGGGAAGGAGCCTCCGGTCCCGAGAGTCCGGTGTCCGGCGACAACCTCGCCGCGGACCGCGACCAAGGGGCGGACGATGGCGCCCGGCACTGAACGACCCATCCGGCTCACCTCTCGGCGGCGGGTTCATCGCCGTCGCCGAGACGCCGTCTTCGTGCCGATCCGGCATCGCGACGCTCACCCATGACCATTGAACATCATCGGTTGGAAGGACAAACCCATGACCACCAATGACCCTCAGGCGCCGCTTCCCGACGAGGCCTTGATCGCGCTGGCGCGGCGGAGCTTCGCCGTCTTCGTGCGCGTCATCTTCCCGATCCTCAATCCCGGCGTCGCCTACCAGCACAACTGGCATGTCGACGCGATCGCGCACGCGCTCGAAAAGGTGTGGCTGGGCGAGACGAAGCGCCTGATCATCACGCTCCCGCCGCGCCATCTGAAATCGCTGATCACGTCGGTCGCGTTCCCCGCGTTCCTGCTCGGCCATGACCCAACGCGCCGGATCTTGTGCCTCAGCTACGCCCAGGACCTCGCGACCAAGTTCCACAACGAGTTCCGGCAGCTGATCGAGCACCCGCTGTACCAACTGATCTTCGCGGGCGCTCGGATCGGGCCGTGGAAGGACACGGGGCAGGAGGTGATCCTCGCCGGCAACGGCTCGCGCTTCGCCGGATCCGTCGGCGGCACGCTGACGGGCCGCGGTGGCGACATCCTGATCTTCGACGATCCGCTGAAGGCGCAAGACGCCCATTCCGACGTCAAGCGGGCGAGCGTCAACGAATGGATGTCGGGCACCGCGATGTCGCGGCTCGACGACAAGGCCAACGGCGCCGTCGTCCTGGTGATGCAGCGCCTCCACGTGCACGACCCCGTCGGCACCATGCTGGCACGGGCGCCGGAAGAATGGGAGGTGCTCGACCTGCCAGCGATCGCCGACGCCGACCGCATCGTTCCGATCGGGCCGAAGGAAACCTACCTCTGGCCCGCCGGCGAGGCGCTGCATCCGGCCCGTGAGCCGGTCGAGGTCCTCGACCGCATCCGGCGCGATCTTGGGACGGCCGTCTTCGAAGCGCAGTACCTGCAGCGACCCTCGCCGCCGGAAGGGAACATCCTCCGGCGATCCTGGCTTCGATACTACGACCCGCTTCCGGATCTCGCGGGTGCGCGCATCATCCAGAGCTGGGACACCGCCTCGAAGGTCTCGCTGGAGAACGACTATTCGGTTTGCGTCACGCTCGCCGAACTCCATGGCGTGTTCTACGTCCTCGACGTGGCGCGCGCGAAGCTGACCTACCCCGCGCTCCGCCTGCGTGCCATCGAACTCGCCAAGCGCCACCGTCCGCAAATCCTCGTGATCGAGGAAGCTGGCGTCGGCGTGGGGCTCGTCCAGGACCTGAGGCGGGAACGGCTCAACCCGATCGGTATCACCCCGAGGGAGTCGAAGGACGATCGCGTGCGGTTCCAGTCGCCGAAGTTCGAGTCGGGTCGGGTGCTTTTGCCATCGCGGGCGCCGTGGGCCACCGATCTCGTCGCAGAACTCCTTGGGTTCCCGCACGGAGCCCACGACGATCAGGTCGACGCGCTCTGTCAGGCGCTCGCCGCGTCCGATCGGCCGCAAGTGCGAGTCTCGGTTTACGACCGGTTTGGGAGGTTGATCTACAGCACGGGAAAGGCGCGACCGGAGCCTCTACAAGGTGGCGCGGATGGCGCGGCGAGTGAGCCCGCGCCTATACCGCCCGTCGACAGCGCGCGGACAGCGTTCCCACGCCCCGACGACGACCACGGATATCCGAAGCCGTCGATCACAACGCTCGGCCCGACCCCGCCGCGGCCGGTCAAGCGCAAGAAGGACGAGCCGTGATGCGAACGTCGATACAGCGCCGGCGGACGGCGCACCGAGGGCTAAAGCGTGCCACGGGAGGTATCGGCCGAGCCCCAAGGGAGCAGCCGACGCAAGGTGGCCGCACGCGGGGCGCCTGTGTCGCGACACGGGCCTATCGGCCTCGACGACCAAGACGGTGGGCGCCCATGGACCGGAGCGGACGTGGACCTTAGCCGACGCGCGTCGTCAGCCAATCGATCAACCCATTCTTGATCGCGGCTTGCGCGAGCCCTTGGCGGTCCCAGAGGATCACGTCGTCGCGGGCGTCCGCGTAGAGCCGGCCCTTCGCGCTGTGGCAGGCGAAGATCAGGCGGTCGTGGGCGGATGTTCGGTCGTGAAGGTCGACATAGCGGTCGAGCACCTGCTGGCTCGCGGCGGACTTCACTTGCACCAGCGCCGTCTCGCCGGTCACCGATTGCTCGACGATCATGTCGGCGTCCTTCTGCGTGCCGCCGAGCGCCGAAACCCTATTCCAGCCAGAGCGCGCGAGGATCAGATCGACGAGGGTCTCGAAGTCGGCCCAGTGCAGTGCCGCGATCATGTCGCCCGCGACCTCCTCCATGGCGACCCGGGCGGCGATTGCGCGATCGGCCAAGAGTTCACGCTCGCCCCGGATGCGGCGCAGGAGATAGTCGGCCTCGGCGATGTTGCAGATGGTGCGCTGATAGCCCGCGACGCGCGTCAGGCGCGTGCTGAGGCTGGAGACGCCCAAGAGGTCACCGGCAAGGCTGGCTTTGTGCCAGCCGCCCAAGGTACGGCGGCGCAGGAACCCGTGGGGCGGCCCGTATTCACCGGCGCCGTCCGCACCGTCGCCTTCGACCTTGGCGACCAACTCGACGCTCTCGGCGCCATGCGTCCACCAGAGGAAGCCATCGTGAAAGGTAATCCAGATGCCGGTCGTGGGCAGCGTGACGAAGGCGTTGAGCTGGTTCGCCGAATGGCGCGCCACCGCCTTCGGCCGCCCCAGATCGACGTAGTAACCGGTCACCCGGTCGAGATCGGGATCGGCGACGAGATCGGCAGGGATCGCGACGGCCGAGTATTCCAACACACCCTCGGAGATGCAGCGTGCGGCCCAGGCGCCGCCGGGGCCGAGCTTGATGTAGCGGACGGGGATGTCGGTGGTCGGTTCGGTCGGGTTCATCGTGGGCTCCACGCCAGGGGTGACGCGTCGCACCAAGCCATGGGTCGGAGATAAAATCCAGTTTTGGGATAAACCGAATTCGGGATCATTCCTGCGTGTGCTCCTCCCAATCCCCGGACGGTCATGCGCAAGTCGAGAACGAGCGAGCACTACGTCCGCTTCCAGGAGCGGCTACTCGCGACCCGAAAGGCCAATGGTCTGACCCAGGCCGAGGTCGCGCTCCGACTCGGCAAGCCGCAATCCTTCGTCGCCAAGGTCGAGAACGGCGAACGCCGGCTCGATGTGATTGAGCTCGTCGCCTACGTGTCCGCGATCGGCGCCGAGCCCGTCGCGTTCATCACCGCGATGGCCGAAGAGGTCGCGGGCGGCAAGGCCTGACGCTCTGTTTGATCGCCAATACAATCTTCGGTGCTGTGGCACCTGATCCGTCAAGCTTCCGGATGCAGTGGAGGCCAAACCCAACAGGCTGATCAAGCCCGCTCGATCGGACGGAGCTTACATTCCCGCTCGCTGCATTCGCGGCAGGTCGAAAAGCATCATTGGGGGCTCGCACATTCGACTGGACTACGTGCGCGAACGGAGCGTGTGTGGGTGGCGAAGGCGGCGCCGCCCCAAGACGGCGACCGCCGCGGGTGGGACCAGATGAAGGTGCGCCATGGCGGATGATGAAGCCAAGAACACTGCCGAGGGCGGATCGACCGACGGGACCCGCCGCCGGCGGACTCGTCAGGCTACGCGGGCGTCAGCGGCCGTGCCTGAAGCCACGGATCGATTAGCAGGAACAAGGTTCGATGACGCCTCCAGCCTCGATGCCGCGCTCGGCCTCGGCATCCGCGTGGCGCGAGCGAGGATCGTGACCTGCGCCGCACTGATGACGAATGCCGAAGCGGCGTTCGACGCTAAACAGGCGGACCTCGCCATCGACGCGATCCTCGATGTCGAGCCGCTGCTTCACGAGGCGCAGACCATCCTCGCCGCCACAGCGGTGCTCCGGCGGATCGTGCGAGAGGACCAAGCGCCCGGGCGCTGACCCACGCGGGCCGCCCGCCCGCCGCGATCTCCAAGACCCCGCGCGCGCCAAGCGTCGGCGGGGTGACGTCAGTGACGGCGGCAGGTCGCCGCGCGTCCCCGACGATGGAGATCACCATGACCACCACGACGAAAACCAAAGCCAAAGCAGCGCGTCCGACCCGGTCCGCGCTAACGCCCCATGCCGCTTCGGACATCGATCGCAACGGCGCGCAGAGCCCAGAGCCCTCGGGCGTGACGGAGCCTTCGCCGCCGCCCGCGGCTACACTTGCGTCGACTAGCCCGCTTGCGGCGACCGGGAAGCAGGCCAAAGCGGTAGTGCGCGCCAAGGCCAACAACAACGTGCTCCTCGCCGAGCACCTCACCGACCAGCAACTTGTGGCGCTGTCGAAGGCCTGCCAGCACGATGACCGGACGATCGCTATCCCCGAGTCCTTGGAAGACGAAGCGATCGGCTCATTCGCCACGAGCCTGATCGCAGTCGGCCTCGCGGAAGAAACAATCGCCAAACGCGGCGAGCCGGTCTGGCAGCAAGATGACGAGACCGGCGAGCCGATCACGCTGCGCGTCACGGACAAGGCGTTCGCTGTGCTCGGGATCGATGACGGCCTGGAATCTGGAGACGCGTCGACCGGCGTGACAGAAGGGGAGATCGCCGCCGGCGTCATTCCCAACGAAGACCACGTCGGCGGCGAAGACCGGGTCGAGCGGGCGAGGCCCAACCGACAGCCGACCGCGGAGTCTGGCACTCCGGAACCCCGGCCGCGCCACCCGCGTCCAGGCAGCAAGCAGAGCACGCTGATCGCCATGCTCTCGCGCGAGGACGGTGCCAGCATCGCCGAACTCGCGGTAGCACTAGGCTGGCTTCCGCACACGACGCGTGCAGCGCTGACCGGGCTTCGGCACAAGGGCTACACGCTCGGTCGGGAGGCCCGCACGGACCAACGCGGCAGCATCTACCGCATAACCGAGACGCCGGTGAGCGCGACCACGCAAGACGCCGCCAGGATCGCGGCGGCGGCCTGATCATGGCCCGGATGTACCAACTGCCGCCGGGCAGGACGCTCGATGAGGAGATCGCGCGCATGCGCGATCTCGCGACCCCGGAGGCTCGCACCGAGTGGCGACGGCTGACCGGCAAGCCGGCCGGCCGTGGCCTCAAGGGCGATTTGCTGGCGCGCTCGCTTGTGCATCTCCTGCAGGAGAAGGCGCATGGCGCGCTCTCGCCCGTCTGGGCGCGGCGGCTCGCCACCATGGCCAAGGAGGCGGCCGAGGAACTCGCGCGCGCCACCGCCAAGGACGGTAACGGGCCGGTCGGTCTTTCACGCCGGCAGATCAAGCCGGGCTCGCGCCTCGTCCGCGAATGGCAGGGCGCGCTCCATGAAGTCGTGGTCGTCGCGGACGGCTATCTCTGGAACGGCATCGTGTTCACGAGCCTCTCCGGCATCGCCAAGGAGATCACCGGCACAAGCTGGAACGGTTGGACCTTCTTCGGGATCAGCCAACCGAAGCGACGCACGGCCGATCACCTGCGGTCGGCTCGACCCGCCCGTCCTCCGGTTACCAATGAACCCGGGGAGGCGGCGCATGGCTAAGCCCGCCTCCACCACCGCGAAGGCAGGCGCGCCTCGCGCGCCATCCGCGCCCGCCACTAAGCGCTGCGCGATCTACACCCGCAAATCGACCGACGAAGGCCTCGATCAGGACTTCAATTCGCTCCATGCCCAGCGCGAGGCCTGCGAAGCCTATATCGCCTCGCAGCGCCACGAAGGCTGGGTGCTGGTCCCGACCGCCTTCGACGATGGCGGCTATTCCGGCGGGACCACCGATCGTCCGGGCCTGCAGGCGCTTTTGGCGGAAGTCGACGCCGGCAAGGTCGACGTCGTGGTCGTCTACAAGGTCGATCGCCTGACCCGCTCGCTCGCCGACTTCGCCAAGATCGTCGAGCGCTTCGACGCGCATGGTGTTTCTTTCGTCTCCGTCACCCAGAGCTTCAACACCACGACCAGCATGGGGCGGCTGACCCTCAACGTGCTGCTCTCATTCGCCCAGTTCGAGCGCGAGGTCGGGGCCGAGCGCGTCCGCGACAAGATCGCCGCCTCCAAGAAGAAGGGCATCTGGATGGGCGGCGTCGTGCCGCTCGGCTACCGCGTCGAGAACCGGAAACTTCTGATCCACGAGGAAGAGGCCGAGCGTGTGCGCCAGATTTTCCAGCTCTATCTCAACACCGGCTCATTGCACGCCCTCGTGCCGGAGCTGCGCGCCCGCGGCATCCGCACCGCGCTCAGATACAAGTCGACCGGGGCCATCAACGGCGACCGCGACTTCACTCTCGGCGGTCTCTCCCACCTCTTGAGGAACAGGACCTATCTTGGCGAGCTGCCGCACAAGGGCAGTTGGAACCCGGGTGAGCATGAGGCCCTGATCGAGCCGGCCCTGTTCAAGGCCGTCCAGGACAGGCTGACCCTGCAACTCAACGCCAAGCGTCGTCTGCGCGCGGCCAAGGGTGGATTGCTGACGGGCAAGATCTTCGATTCTACCGGCAACCGCATGACGCCGGTCCACGCCAAGAAAAATGGCATCCGCTACCGCTACTACATCTCCCGCGCGCTCTGTGAAGGCAGAACGCACGAGGCCGGAACTCGGGCGCGCGTTCCCGCGCCGGACATCGAGCGTCTGGTAGTCGACGCCATCCAGCGGCAGTTTGGCGGCGGCGATGCCTCTCCTAACGACGCCGCTATCGTCGATCAGGACCCGAACGCGATCGACCTTGTCGATGTGCATCTCGACCGGGCCACGGTACACGCTGAAAAGCTCGTCGTGACGGTGCGCGAAGCGGCGGCCGACGGCGCTTGCGACGAACGGGCCAACGGCATCGAGATAACCGTGCCCTGGTCGCCAAAGGTTCTCAAACCCCAGCGGGAGGTTCACACGGCGAAAGAACTGTCTGACGCTAGCCAACGGCAAAACCAGCTTCGCCTCGTCGTCGCCATCCACCGCGCCCGCCAATGGCATGCGGGGCTTGTAAGCGGCGCTTTCGCCGATATCGATGCCATCGCCACGCAGGAACAAAAGAGCCCGCGCAACATCCGCACGCTCCTCAACCTCGCCTTCCTCGCCCCGGACATCATCGAGGCCATCATCGACGAGCGGCTCAAGGTCGACACCACCGTCTCCGATCTCTCCGCCAATCTGCCGGCGAACTGGGCCGAGCAGCGGCGATACGTCGGGATGACGACGTCGCTCGCTATCTGACAACGCGCAACACGATGCCAATCGCCGCTGGTCTTTGTGGATCGCGCGGCGATTGTCCCGGCTTTCTGATCAACGGTACTCTGCCGGAATCGGAGGTGCGAATGTCGGTCAAACTGATCGTAGCGGTGACGGATGGCGACTGGTTCGAACACCTGCGCCGTAAGCCTGATCTTGCCGAGGTCAATTTCTGGGCGCCTGCAGCGGCGAACTTCAAGGCACTGGAGCCCGGCGAACTCTTCCTGTTCAAGCTCCATGCGCCCCGCAACATGATCGTGGGTGGCGGCGTTTTCGCCTACGCCAATGCGCTTCCCTGTTCGCTGGCTTGGGAAGCCTTCGGCGAGGCCAATGGCGCGTCAAGCCTTGGTCAGATGCGGACCCGTATCGCGAAGTACCGCAAGGCGGATCCCGCCGATCGCAGCGATTTCACGATCGGATGCCGAATCCTGACGCAACCATTCTTCCTGCCGGAGTCACGTTGGATTCCTGTCCCTGAGAGCTGGGCGCCCAACATCGTTTCGTTCAAGGGGTACTCGACCAGCGAACCAGATGGCTTGCGCCTCTGGGAAGCTGTTCAGAGCGGCATGGCGGCGCATGCCCACACTGGCTTTGCTGAAGAGCAGGCACGCTATGGCGAACCAACGCTCGTCAGACCGCGCCTTGGCCAGGGCGCCTTCCGCATCCTCGTTACCGACAGCTATCACCGCAAATGTGCGATCTCAGGCGAGAAGACCCTTCCAGCTTTGGATGCAGCCCACATCCGCCCCTTCGCCGATGGAGGCACGCATGAGGCTTCCAACGGCGTGCTCATGCGACGGGACATCCATAGCCTGTTCGATGCGGGCTATGTCACGATCACGCCGGAGTTGCGCTTCGAGGTGAGCCCGCGGATCCGCGAGGAGTTCTCGAACGGCCGCCAATATTACGAATTGCACGGTCAGACGATCGCGGTGCCGGACAATCCGCGGCTGCAACCCGATCGCTCAGCTCTGCGATGGCACAACGACGAAACGTTCCGTGCCTGACCGGCTCAGTGTTTGAAGCGGTACTCGCGGTGCCACGCCAGAAACTGCGGATGGGGCCGGTCCTTCAGATTGACCGGCGGCACGGCGAAGCCGGAGCGGTTGATGAAGGCGCGAACGCCATCAGGATCGTTTGCCTGGCGGGAAATCAGGATCTCAAGATCATCGCCGAGGCTGATCAGGCCTCGGTCAAACATCCAGTGGGCCGTTCCTGAGAGTGCCAGCCCGTTATGGACCGTATCCGGACCGTTCGCTTCGACCGGCCGGATATGGGCGGCGTTCACCTCGGCCCGCCCGCCGCCGTTGATCAACTTGAGGCCGGTCACGGCGCAGCGCTCGTCATAGGCCCGGAGCACGATCCGCCGAAAGACGCGATCCCGGACGGCCCGCGACGTCAGCTGGAGCACGCGATCCCGCTCTTGCTTGAAAACATAAGGCGCTTGGCCTTCTTCGAAACCGGACAGCTCTCCGAGCACGCCCTCCCGCGGCAGGAGCGGGGTGCGATCATCGAGACCACGATCGACGATGCGATAGAAGTCGGCATCCGAGATCGGGCGCACTGCTGATTGGGCGCGCCCCGATAACTTGCCTTCATCATTCAGGAGGCCGCGCTCGATCGGGCCGTCGGCATCGTTGAACGGAACCGGGTTGGCGAAGTCGAGATAGGAGTTCGGCTCGATCAGCGCGAGGAACATCCCCAGCGCCTTCGGATCCGGGATGATCCGCTGCACGCGGGCGATGGCAAAGTAGCCGCGCGACCCACGGACCTTGGTGGGCTCGAGATAGAGGATCCAGTCGCCGATGCTGGGATCGGCGCGGCCGAGATACTGTTTCGGAAACTGATACTGGACCGCCGGACTGTCGTCGTAGATCGAGTCCGATCGGTGCATGAAAACGCAATGAGCCATCGCGCCAGCCTAATTCAGCAACACCACCGTCGCCAGACCGTTCAATGCTTTACGATGGTGCGCAACGAGGCATCAGTATCCAGCCGCAAGGCGGCATGCCAGAGCGGGGTCTTGGCATAGACATTGTCGCGAGACGCCATGCGCTCTTCGCCGACAATCTGAAGCAGTCCGAGCCAGCACATCGGGCGCAGGACCTCGATATAGAGTTGACCTGCGATCCGATCGTAGCGTGGGCCAGGCTCCGGTGGCCCATAAAGCACCTCGCGCAGCCGCTCGGCTGTAATCCCGCCCTCGGCCTCGACATTGACTACGTTGAGGAAGATCTCCCAGCTGCCGAGAAGCCGCTCCTCGTTCAGCCGCGAATTGCGGGCATGATCCACACGGAACAGGTAGAATGGCGCGACAAGCCCGAACAAGCGACCCGGCTGTCCAACGAAGGTCTTGCCGAACGGCGTCAGTCGGAACTCACCCTTGAAATGCCGACCGATCGTGAGCGCCAGCATGAGGTCGTGAAGCTCGGCGAGCCGGAAGAAATCCCACTCGTTCAGGACCTTGTTGACGGCGTAGAGGTCTGCTGGCCCGTGTCCTGGCCAATCAAATGCCTCGGCCGCCCACTGAACGAAAACGCGCTTGAAGGCTCCGGATGGCGTCAGTCCGATCGGACCATTCTCCGCGATGTAGGCGAACGTGCGCGTGAGACCCCGGAGCATTGGCGAATGCGCCAGCGCGGGATGGGTATCGGCGAGTTCGAGAAACGGTTGGAACGGCATGTTCCCGGCTACCACAAATCATCGGCAGCTTCGCGCCCCATTGCGGTCGCTCGTTGACGCGAGTCGAGCACCCGATACCGGACATTCAAATGTTCGAAAACACAAAGGACGCTCCAACTTGATGAAGAACGAACGTCTTCTGCCTACCCGAAAACTTGCTCGCGTTCATCGTTCTCCGCTCCTCTCCCAGCCCACGGAAAATGGCACGGAGAACTCTCACCCGAGAATGGGTCAGTTTGGGGACAAAGTTGGTCAACTTACAAAGATGGTGACCTGCCTACCTCGATGACCCGAAGGTCACGGAAGGCTGGACTTATCTGCAGCGCTGCGCTGCGCCTATCACCTTGATCGACTAAAACATCTAGGATGCGCAGGAGCTTCTGACCAAGCGCGAGCGGCAGCGGAGACGTGCGGTCGGCGATATCTTGGACGCGTGAAGCGATTCTTGCGGCTATCATTGTGCCGCGCCACCGCGCTCCCGGATCATCCTTGGCGGAGAGTGCAGCGAGGACGGCATCTGCGAACGCGTCAGCGGGGAAGTGCTTACGGGAGCGTTCGGCCAGAGTCAGGAAGTCTTCCATTACTGTCGGCACCCATCCGGCAGTGCGCACGAACCGGTCCACCGTAGGCAAGATTAGCGCGATCTCGGACCAGTCACCGTTTGAAAAGCGATGGGCGAGCGACGCTTTTTCTACGCCAACAAACATTAACCATTGGGCGAGTCGCGGCATTGAGAAGCCGTGCATCTCGCCGGCGCGGTATGCCGTCTGCCGAAATGTCGGCGCGTCCAGCAGGCGGTTGAGCGAGCGATCAAGTACGACAGGGGTCACCTGCGCCACTTCGGGGCTATCTAGGACATGCTGGCAGATGAACATGATGACCAGCGGGGCGAGCAGGTCGAAGCAGGTATCCTCCTCTTCAATTCCGCAGATCGGCGAGATGAAGCTTGTCTCCGCCCTTTCGGGAGCAATCAGGCCGACAAGCGCCCCTAACACGTCCGCGAACTTGTGCGTCCACTCGAATATGTCGGGCCTCTCAATCTCGCGGGAGCCCCGTGCCCACACTGGCGCCTGCCGCTCGATCGTCCACGCGAGCATCGCTTCGCAGAAAGGGATGAACATGTCCTCGAAGCCAGCGGCGAGGATGGCCTGCACCGGTTGCTTGACCAGAATCTCTCCTGCACGATCTGACCGCCACCAACCGTCCGCGGCACGCCAGTGGGGCGAAGTCTCACTGGCGTTGTTGTCCTCAGTTAGCCGATCAACACGGCGACGGTCAGCTGCTGTCGTGGCCACCCAAGGCGCCGGTGGTATTGGAAGCGAATTTGGAGCCAGTTCAAGCCTCGCGAGCGCCGCGTCCAATTTGCGTTTCCGCGCTTCGCCGCCTGCATTGGGATCGTGCATCGAGTTGGGGCCGATCTCGCCGGACGCGACGATGCAGAGGTCGAGCGCGAGCCCCAAGCCCACCCAGCACACGCGCGGTGCTACGTCCCACAGCGAGGCCAATAGGCCGGAGGTCTCCAATCCGACGTTGTCGAGTGGATGCACGAGAGTGGAGAGGAGCTCGGTCGCATGCCGCTTGGATGCGGGATCGCGGCGTAGATCAGCTGCTGCGGCACGCGCAACGAAGATGACGTGGTGCCAGCTGACGATGCCGACCGCCGACCAGAGTGGGCCACCCTCTTCCGGGCAATCGGCGGCTCGCGCCAGCACGCCCCGCGCCCATTCGGCTTCCGCATCGTCTGGTGCGAACGCCACGACGACCGCTGCAGCGCCGGCCACTGCACCCCGCCGCATGGAAATCAGGTCGTCGTCCGAGGTCGGCTGGAATATCGTCCCGTCGTCGAAGGAGCGGGCACTCGCCACGCCTTGCTGCAGACTCATAGCGTCGGCGATCCGCCCATCCTTGAAGGACTGTTCGGCCCAGTGGAAAAGGGCGAAGGTCCGTAAATGTTCCTGCCCCTCCTCCAGCCGCTCCCGGACGCTAGGCTCCTCCACGATCGGATTGACCATGAGGATCGCCCGTTGCTCGGGTTGCTCTGGAAAGTCCACCAATCGGTAGTGAGCTAGATCACCCCAGGCGGCGAAGGTGCGCGCCTGCTCCACTGCACGGGCGCGCGCGCCCGGGTGGCTCTTCGCTTCCTCAAGCTCGAAGTCCGGTGAGTCCGCAAAGGCGAGGATCGCATACCGAACACGTTTAGCGGCCTCCGGGTCTGTCTGGAGAACGTGCAGCGTAACGAGATTTCGGATTTCTTCCGAACGGACGGCACGCGTATTCAACGCCTCGACCGCTACGGCATCTTTGCGGTGATGCTCACGATAGAATCCTATCTGGCTAGATGACCGGATCTCTGCCTCTTTGACGTAACGTTCGATATCCGCCTGCCAGAGCCGCTGCGTGGTGACAAGCGCCTCACCAACTCGCGTGATCACCGGTTTCGCGAGCGCCACGTGTAGTGCGATCCCGAGCGCGGCAATCGATTGGTTGCCGCCGACGATCCGCTCGATCAGCGCATCACCATCGGCCCCAGCATCGACTTGGTCGAGCGCCCACTTGTCGAGCGCGAGGTAGGCCGACGCAAGCGGCTTCGGGGCCCACAGCCCGCGGCTCCAGAGATATTCGCGTGCACCGCCCCAGAAGGTCTGGCGTCCCCAAGGGAAATCGATCGTGATTGGCACAGGCGTGCCACTGTTCGGTTGCAGCCGGTGAAGTTGCCGCCAAGCCTCCACCGCGTGGTTTGACATCGATCGCACGAGCCGCAGCGCCTCATCTGGCGCGTTCTCGAACAGCGCCTGGAACGGCTGGTGGAGTGGCGACGCCGGGAAGTAGCTTGTTGGATCGCGTTCCAGCGACAGCGACTGCCAATCCATCCTGTCAGGACCCGAGTATCCGAAGTGTGGACTCGAAAGACTCATCTGCTCTAGCCGGCCGAGGCTGTCCTTTGGCCTCTTGCGCAGCTCCTCGCGATAGGCCGCCTGGCGCTGGTCCTTCTCCATCATCCGACGACGGTGGTCCTCAGGTAGCTCGCGGCGGAAGTGATCCAGCGCGAAGTCGGCGAGGCCGTCGGGATGGGTCTGTGACAGCAGCGGCGCAAAAGCCATGATGTCCTCGAACACTTTTGAAGAAGCCGGACGTTCGGGGCCGAACTGGCTGAGGTAAGCCGACACACGACCGGGTTCTGCCCTGCCCGCCCGCAGCAACAGACGGCGGATGGCGCTCTCAAATTCGTCGGTGCCCTCGACCTCCCCCCAGGGATCTGGCACCTCCTCTTCCTCATCGCGTCGCCTGAAACGCCCCATCCTCTCGCGACGTCTCTCAAGCTCATGCAGCCAGCTACCCGCACGCCGCACGATCATCATCGAGAGAGCGTTGGGCGTGTCCGCTAAGGCATTCTGCCAGACCTCGAACAGCGTCAGGAGGTGCGGAAGATGCCGGTGCGGCATCGCCTCCAGCCGTCCGTCGAGGTAGTGAAGGAAGCGCATCCAGAGCCGGAAGTCGTCCGGCCATCCCAGCAGATCGGCAGCGCGGAGCCTTACGTCGCGGTCGGCGATGTCGACCGCCGATCCATCCATGAACATGGGGTTTGGCAGGGTGTGCTGCGCCTGAAACCATACCATCGCCAAGCGCAGGACGTCGTAGCCCTCGCCGGTAACCGCAGTGTCAAAGTCGGTTGCCCGCGCCTGAAAATCGGGGTGGTTCAAAGGGGCAAGCAGCCAAACTCGGTGCCACTGGCTACGCAAGGAGCGGTCCGAGAGGGTGGACAGCGTAGCCCGCCAGCCATCGGGATCCGATACGAACATCGCCTGCGCGCGCAGGTCCACAGATCGCCCGATCACCGGTGGTTCGCCGGCTGCCTTCAATTCGTCGAGCCAGCGAGCTCCGGCGCCCATGAGCGCCTGCGCGAAGGACCATTCGAAGAAGATATCGTGTGCGAAGCGCACGAAATGCCCGTCCCCGGCATCCTCGAGAACTCCGTCCTTGACCAGATCCTCGATCGGCGGGAGCAATGCAGCCTCCAGCGCATCTAGCGTCACGGGCGCATCCGGCTGCAGCGCGCGCAGTCGCACTAGTTTCAGAAGCGCCCGCTGCCGGACGCGCGCCTGTCCACCCTCCGCGTCGAAGCCGCCGCGCGACCACCAGCGTCCCATCAGGTCGATCTCCGAGCGCGGGGTGTCCCCAGTCCCGGAGCCGGGCCCGTCGAGAACTTTCGCGAAGAATGGGCGGCGGACGAGCGTGCGGACGGGATCTGGGCCGAATAGGAGCGGTCGGAGACCCGGCCGTGCCACCGCAAGTTCGTCGGCCTCAGCGTCGTCTAGCGCTCCGACGTCGATCGAACTCATCCGCCCACCGTCGAACATGCGAGGGAGCCAGGTGCGGACCGGCTCAACGCCCGAGTCCCGAAGCGTGGCGAGGACGCGCCAATTTGAGAACTCGGGTTGCGTCTCCAGCGCTGCAAGGAGGTCCATAACTATGCCGCGCTGCGCCCTGTCGATGCGGTCTAGGCCGTCAATGAACAACGTGGGCGTGCCGACTGTGGTGATTTCGCGTAGGAGCGGGATCGGATCACGCTGCACCAAACCGAGCGCGTTCGCGTATTGCGCCCAGCTACCGCCGGTCAGACGGTCGGCCTTAAGAAGTAGTGCCGGCCCGCGAGCTAGAGCCGCCTCTACTTCTCGGCGCAGCAGCACGGACTTGCCGGACCCAGGCAGCCCACGAAGCGTGACTAGCTGACGATCCGCGAGCGCGGTCGCTACCTTAGTCCGCAAGTTTGCGCGGTCGAGCGTCGCGTTGCCGATTCGGTCTAGGATGCTCGCCGTGGCCAGCCTCACTTCGACCATGAGGACTTCGAGGTCAGCGGCGAGCCATCGGTCTGTAGCGAGCCTGAACCACGGCGAGACGTCGAGCCTCAGTGCGCCGCGATCCCATGATCGCGCCGCACCAGCCCCTCGCCGCGCCAGACCGCGTAGTCGCTCGGCTAACGCGACGGCTTGCCCTGCATGGCCTGGAGCCAGCGCCTGCTCGATCATCGCAATCGTGTTCGGGTCATCAGCGGCACCTTCGTGCAGCGTGTCGAACCGGATAAGCACGAAATGGCGCAGCAGTGCATGCATCGCCTCGACGGTGGCAGACCTACCGAGCTCGGCGGTGATCTTCTGGAGGTCACACAAGACGGCGCGGTGGTCTGTCGAAGCGCTTCCGCTGGATGTGAACCTTACCGCAAAATCGACGGGTGTGGCGCTGGCGGCAGCAAACTCGGCGAGGGCCACTAGGTCGCGCCATTTTCCGACGGCGGTCGACGGCCCGACTGCAGCTCCGACCCTGTCCACTCCCTCACGGAAGTCGGGCTTGTTCATCGTTGCCCAGCTGTCGCGGATGATGGCGCGGAAGTCCTCGTTCGTGGGTGCAGCGCTGATGGTGATCTCGCGCTTAACCTGTAGGCTCAAGCGAGCCAACGACCCGTCCGGTGCCTCGCCGTCCACGATTAAGTCGTCGAGCGGCTCCCCGGCGTCCCGCTGCTCAAGTGCGACGCGAAACACTTTTCGTTCGGCGAGGCCCGGCGCGCCGGACCCCAGCAGCAGCGCGGCGAGGTACCGTGTAGCAACTTGGTCGGCGTAGGTAAAGCCGGCGCCACCAGCCAGTTCAGGGGATTGCGTCATATGATCTCAAAAATATCAATAAGGCGACCTGAATGAGTACTCGCTGTTTGTGTAAAGTGAAGAGGGGTTGACCGCACGGCTCTGGACGTCCCCAGCCCGGACTACCAGGTCGCAGGATGTCCGCTTCTGGGGTTTGCAGTCAACGAGCCGCCCATCCGCTTTCGGCCCCTAAGCGGTGGGATCGACCCGGGATCGACCCTACCTAGGCATGATCTCGTGGTCAGCGGGCAGACCGCATTCATTCATGCTAACCGGTCTGTTGAAGTGCGAACTCGTTCTCACCAGGTTCAGCCCTAAAAAAGTGACGTATTCCGATTTTAGGGCCGAGAATTGGCGGTGAATTCTGGGGCCGAAGCGGCTGAGTTTTCGGCTATGTGAGAGCGACTTTCTGAAGGCGTCTCCGGCAAGCCCCGGAAGTATCGACGCAATTTTATCACATTAGCCAATTGATATAATTTCGAAAAACGGTTGGTGCCCCTAGCCGGGATCGAACCAGCACTCCTTGCGGAACTCGATTTTGAGTCGAGCGCGTCTACCAATTCCGCCATAGGGGCAACGCGGGCCGGACTATAGCCATGACCGGGGGCGGGTCAACGTTCGAGGCCTTGACTTCGACGGTCTGCGGACCGATGTCCCCGGCATGAGCGAGAACCCCGTCTTCACCACGGCCGTCGCGGTCGAGCAGCCTTCCGCCCGCATCGAGGCTCCGGCGAAGGTCCTGTCGGAGGCTGCCAGGCGGGCCCTGGCGGAAGCTGCGGAACGGCGCGCCGCCCTCGACGCCAAGGCGGCGGAGCTCGCCGCCAACCCCGAACTCCATGGCCGCGGCGGCGCCGATCCGGTCCGCTATGACGACTGGGAGATCGGCGGCATCGCCGTCGACTTCTGATCGCCCCCCGCCGGTGACGACGAGTTGAACTGCCGCGGCTTTCCTGCGGCCGCGTTGACCCTTTGTTGCCGGATTTGCTGTCTACTCCAGCCGAAGCGCTGACCTGCGCCCTGCAACGCCGCATGGGTGATCCCGATGGCTGCCCGTCACGATGCCGTCCTTGCCCCCCGCTTCGGCCTCGGCCCACGCCTCGGCGATGATCCGTCGCGCCCCCGCGACATTCCCGCCGCCATCGAGCGCGACATCGCCCGCGGCCGGGCCCTGCCCCCCGGCGCCGAAACGCTTCCCACCAGTGCCGCCGCCCTGGCCCAGAATGGCGAGTTCCAGCCCGAGGAACGCCGCCTCGCCGCCCAGAAGGAGCGCGAGGCCGCCGAGAAGGCCGCGGCCGACGCCATCGAGGCGGCCCGCCGCGCCGGCCAGCGCCCGCCGCCCGGCTACCAGCCGCCGGCCGCCCGCATCTTCCGCGAGGAGGCCGCCTTCCGCATCCGCACGGCGGTGGAGGCCGAGCTCGGTTTCACCGAGCGCCTCGTCTGGTTCTGGTCCAACCATTTCTGCGTCGCCGTCGCCAAGGGCGAGCAGCTGCGCCTGACCGCCGGCGCCTTCGAGCGCGAGGCCATTCGCCCGCATGTCCATGGCTCCTTCCGCGCCATGCTGAAGGCGGTGGAGCAGCACCCGGCCATGCTGCTCTATCTCGACAACCGCCAGTCCGTCGGGCCTTCGTCGCGCGCCGGCCAGCGGCGCGGCCGCGGCCTCAACGAGAACCTCGCCCGCGAGCTGCTGGAGCTGCACACGCTCGGCGTCGACGGCGGCTACAGCCAGGTCGACGTGACGAGCCTCGCCCGCGCCATCACCGGCTGGACCGTGCCCGGCCGCTTCGACGAGGACGCCGAGATGGGCGCGTTTTTCTTCAACGCCAACCGCCACGAGCCCGGCGCGAAGACGGTGCTGGGCCGCACCTATCCCGATGCGGGCCTCGCCCAGGGCGAGGCGATTCTCGACGATCTGGCCCGCCATCCTGCCACCGCGCGCCACATCGCAACGAAGCTCGCGCGCCATTTCATCGCCGACGACCCGCCGGCCGATCTCGTGGCGCGGCTCGCCAAGGTCTTCCGCGACACCGACGGCAACCTGCCCGCCCTCTATCGTGTCCTCGTCGCGGCGAGCCCCGCCTATCCCGAGCCGCGTAAGCTCCGCCCGCCGCTAGACTTCGCCGTGGCGGCACTGCGCATGACCGGCCGACCCGTCGATCCGGGGCAGGTGCTCTTCGTCACCCAGCTGCTCGGCCAGCCCATCTGGAATCCGCCGGGCCCGAACGGTTTTCCGGACACCGATGCTCAATGGGCGACACCCGACGGCCTGAAGGTCCGGCTCGAGACGGCCATGACCTTCGCGCGCCAGACGCCGGGCGCCGCCAATCCGCTGGCGATCCTCGACGCAACGCTCGGTCCGGCCTGCTCGGCCAATACCCGCCAGGCCGTCGCCCGCGCCGAGAGCCGTGCCCAGGGCCTCGCCATCCTGTTGATGAGTCCCGAGGTCCAGCGCCGCTGAGGCGCGCAAGGAGGAGCCCATGCTCTGCGAGGACGAGATCCATCCGAGTCGCCGCGCCATCCTCGGCGCCGCCGGGGCGCTCTTTGCGTGGAGCTTCGCGCCGCGCTACGCCTTCGCGGCCGGAGGGCGTGATCCGCGCCTCGTCGTGGTGGTGCTGCGCGGCGCGCTCGATGGTCTCGCGGCGGTGCCGCCGGTCGGCGATCCCGGCTATGTCCCGCTGCGCCCGGGCCTTGCCCTGCCGGCCTCCGGCGACGGTGCCGCCCTGCCGCTCGACGGCTTCTTCGGCCTCCACCCCGCCATGCCGAACCTCGCTCGTCTCTACCGGGCGAAGCAGGCGGCCATCGTCCACGCCACCGCCACCGGCTATCGCGAGCGCTCGCATTTCGACGGCCAGGACGTGCTGGAGAGCGGCCAGCCGCGCCCCGGCCTCACCCAGTCCGGCTGGCTCAACCGCGCCATCGCGCTGCTGCCCCCTGGCGAGCGGATCGGCGCCAAGGGCGCGCTTGGCATCGGCGCCATCGCCCCGCTGGTGGTGCGTGGGCAGGCCCCCGTGCTCGGCTGGGCGCCGCAGGGCCTGCAGCAGGCTGACGATGATGTCGCCCGCCGCGTCCTCCAGCTCTATGACGAGCGCGAGCCGCGTCTTGCCGCGGCGCTCCGTCAGGGCCTCGACACCAGCCGCATGGCAAGCGCCTCGGGGCTTGGGGCCCTGCGCCCGCGCTCGAGCCCCGCCGATCCCGAGGGCATGGCGCTCATCGCCACCGGGGCCGCCAAGCTCATGGCGGCGTCCGATGGGCCGCGTGTCGCCGCGCTCGCCCTCGAGGGCTGGGACACCCATGTCAATGCCGGCGGCGCCACCGGCCAGCTCGCCACCCGGCTTGGCGGGCTCGATCGTGTCTTCGCCATCTTCGAGGAGGAGCTGAAGGCGGTCTGGCGCGAGACCGTGGTGGTGGTGATGACGGAGTTCGGCCGCACCGCCCGCGTCAACGGCACGACCGGTACGGATCACGGCACGGCGACGGTCGCCTTCCTCGCCGGCGGCGCGGTGAAGGGCGGCCGGGTCGTCGCGGATTGGCCGGGCCTCGCGCAAAACAAGCTGTTCGAGGGCCGCGACCTCGCGGCGACCACGGACCTGAGGGCCGTGCTCAAGGGCGTGCTGGTCGAGCATCTCGGGATGGACGCGAAGCCGCTGGCCGAGGCGATCTTTCCCGGCACGCTGGCGCTCCCGCCGATGCGCGGCCTCATCGGCTGAGGCCGCGCTTCAGCCGATCACGCCTTGTTCTTGCGCTCGCGCAGCTCGGCGAAGACCTCGGCCGGCAGGCGGCCGCGCATGTCGAGATTGGCAGCGATCACCGGATCATCGGCACGCAGGAAGGGGTTCGTCGCCTTCTCCTGCCCGATCGTGCTCGGCAAGGTGGCCTTGTCCGCCTCGCGAAGGCGGAACACCTCCTCGGCGCGCGCCTTCAGGGCGGCATTGTCCGGATCGACCACCAGCGAGAAGCGGGCATTGGAGGCAGTGTATTCGTGACCGCAATAGACGGCGGTGTCGTCGGGCAGCGCCCGCAGCGCCTTGAGCGCATCCCACATCTGTTGCGGCGTGCCCTCGAAGAGGCGACCACAGCCGAGCGAGAATAGCGTGTCGCCGGCAAACAGCAGCTTCTCGGCAGCGAAATGATAGGCGATGTGGCCGACCGTGTGGCCGGGCGTATCGATGACGTCGGCCTCCAGCGATCCGAATCGCGCCTTGCCACCCGGGACGACGGTCTCGTCCACCAGCGGGATGCGATGGGAATCGGAGGCGTTGGCGATGACGCGGGCGCCGGTCGCGGCCTTCACCGCCTCGATGCCCTGCACATGGTCGGGATGGTGATGGGTGACGAGGACATGGCTGATCGTCCAGCCCTTGTCCTTCGCCGCCGCCAGCACGGGCTCCGCCTCCGGCACGTCGATCGCCGCCGTCGCGCCGGTCGCCGGATCGTGCAGCAGCACGCCGAAATTGTCGCTGAGGCAGGTGAACATGTGGACGGCGGCGGCCATGGGCATCTCCGGATGGTTCGGGTGAGACGCATCGTGACCGTTCACCCTGGCGGCTATATGTCATTGCCGCCGCGCCCGCGCCAATCCATTCTCAAGGCCCTCTGATCCCGCCCGAGGTCCCGTGTCGGACGTCATCGACCTTCGCGCTTTCTATTCCTCGCAGCTCGGCATGGTCGCGCGGCGCATGGTGACGCGCGCCATCCGCACCCATTGGCCCTCGGCGCGTGGCATGCTCACCGTCGGCCTCGGCTATTGCACGCCCTATCTCGGCATCTTCCGCGAGGAGGCCGACCGCTCGCTCGCCTTCATGCCGGCGCGTCAGGGCGTCATCCACTGGCCGACGGCACGTCCGGGCCGCTCCGCGCTTGTCGAGGACGACATGCTGCCGCTGGCCGATGCGGCGGTGGACCGCCTGCTCATCGTCCACGCGCTGGAGGTCTCAAACGACGCGCAGGCGCTGCTGCGCGAGGCCTGGCGGGTGCTCGCCGCCGGCGGCAAGGTCCTCGCCGTGGTGCCGAACCGGCGCGGCCTCTGGGCGCAGCGCGACACCACCCCCTTCGGCCAGGGCCGGCCCTATTCGGCCCGCCAGCTCACCGAGCTGATGCGCCAGTGCTCCTTCACGCCGGTGTCCTGGAGCCAGGCCCTCTGGGTTCCGCCGGTGCGGCGCTCGCTGGTGCTGGGCTCGGCCATTGCCTGGGAGCGCACAGGCTCGGCCCTTGGGCTGCCCTTCGCCGGCGTCCATCTCGTCGAGGCGACGAAGCAGGTCTACAAGCCTGCCGCGATCAGGCGCGAGCGCGCCATCGAGATCTTCCGGCCGGTCCTCGCGCCGAACCCCGCGGCGCGCGAGGCGGACATGCCGGTCCGGCGTGTCGAAGGCTGATCAGCGCCCCGGCAACTTCGATTTCAGGATGAACAGCAGCTCGGCGATCTCCTCGTCCGAGAGCACCCCGACGCGTCGCGCCAGCAGGTTCGCCAGTTCGGTGGCCTGCGGCGACAGGCCGGACGTGTCGATCACGATGCGCGGATGGGAGATCTCGGCGAGCTTCGCCAGTTCCTCCGCCTCGTCCCAGATGATGCCGAAATAGGCGATGATCCGCTGGACGAGATACCAGCTCGGGCGGCCGCGCTTGCCGTGCTCCAGCGCCGAGAGATAGGCCGCCGAGACGCCGACCGTCTCCGCCATGGCGGTCAGCGTCACGCCCTTCGCCTCGCGTAAGGACCGGACCCGGGCGCCGAAGGGCGTCATCGCCGGGCCGACTCGACGGCCGCGAGCGCTGCGGCGAAGGCCTCCTCGATGCCGAGCGTCGTCGTGTCCAGCACCAGCGCGTCCGGCGCGATGATGAGCGGCGCAGAGGACCGGCCGGAATCGCGCGCGTCGCGCTTGGCGATGTCAGCGAGGACGGCGGCATAGAAGGCCTCCTCGTCGGCCAGCTCGCCGCGGCCCACCAGCTCGCGGAAGCGGCGGCGGGCGCGCTCCTCCGGGCTCGCCGTGACGAAGAGCTTGGCCGGCGCGTCCGGCGCGATCACCGTGCCGATGTCGCGGCCGTCCAGCACAGCGCCCCCCGTCTGGGCCGCGAAGGCGCGCTGCAGGTCGAGCAGCGCCTGCCGGACCGGCGCATGGGCGGCGACGACGGAGGCCGCCTCGCCCGCCTCGCGGGTCCGCAGCGCCTCGCCGGCGAGGTCGGCGATATCGAGGTTCTCGGCGATGGCCGTAGCGATCTCGACATTGTCGAGCGGAAAGCCGCGGTCGAGCATGATGCGGCCGACCCCGCGATAGAGCAGGCCGGTGTCGAGATGCGGCAGGCCGAAATGCGCCGCAAGACGCCGGGCGATGGTGCCCTTGCCCGAGGCGGCCGGTCCGTCGATCGCGATGATCATGCGAAATCGGCCCCGAGGCCGCGCATCAGGCCGACGAAATCGGGGAAGCTCGTGGCGATGAAGCCGGTATCGTCGACGGTCATTGGCTTGGTCGTGGCAAGGCCCATGACCAGGAAGCTCATGGCGATGCGATGGTCCATGTGGGTCGCGACCGTGCCGCCGCCCGGCGCCTTGCCATTGCCGGCGACGATGAGGTCGTCGCCCTCGATCGTGTGGTCGACGCCCGCTGCGGCAAGGCCGGCGGCCACCGCCGCGAGGCGATCCGATTCCTTCACGCGCAGCTCGTGCAGGCCGTTCATCCGCGTCGGGCCCTCGGCGAAGGAAGCCGCCACCGCGAGGATCGGATATTCGTCGATCATCGCCGGCGCCCGGTGAGCCGGCACGTCGACGCCCCGCAGCTTCGAGCCGCGCACCCGCAGGTCGGCAATGTCTTCGCCCGATTCGACGCGCGGGTTCACCAGCTCGATATCGGCCCCCATCTCCTGCAGCGTCGTGATCAGGCCGGTGCGCAGCGGGTTCATCATGACGCCGGTCACCGTCACGTCCGAGCCCGGCACGATGGCGGCCGCGACGATCGGGAAGGCGGCCGATGACGGGTCCGCCGGCACCACGACCGGGGCGGCCTTCAGCTCCGGCTGTCCCACGAGGTCGATGCGGCGGCCATGCTCGCCATGCGGCGTCACGGTCACCTCGGCGCCGAAATGGCTGAGCATGCGCTCGGTATGGTCGCGCGTCGCTTCCTTCTCGATGACGGTGGTGATGCCCGGCGCATTGAGGCCGGCGAGCAGCACGGCCGACTTCACCTGCGCCGAGGCGACGGGGGATTCGTAGGTGACCGGAACGGCGTCCGACGGCCCCTCGATGGTGATCGGCAGGCGGCCGCCTTCGCCCTGCGCCACGACGCGCACGCCGAAGAGCTCGAGCGGGTCGAGGGCGCGGCGCATCGGCCGCTTGCGGAGCGAGGCATCGCCGTCGAAGGTGGCGCGGATCGGATGGCAGCCGACGACGCCCATCATCAGCCGGCAGCCCGTGCCGGAATTGCCGAAGTCGAGCGCTGCCTCGGGCTGCTTCAGGCCGCCGACCCCGACGCCGTGGACGGTCCAGGCCCCCTCGCCGGTGCGGGTCACGGTCGCACCCAGCTGGCGGCAGACCTTGGCGGTGTTGAGCACGTCCTCGCCCTCGAGCAGGCCGGAAATGCGCGTCTCGCCGACGGTCAGCAGGCCGAACATCAGCGCCCGGTGCGAGATCGACTTGTCGCCGGGCACGGTGATGGTGCCGGAGAGCGAGGCACCGCGCCGGGCGGTGAGCGGGGTCTTGGTTTCTGAAGCGCTCACGATGAATGATCCGGGCTGTCTGAAAAAAGGGTCGTGCGCTCTATCCCGCGCCGCAAGCCTCTTGACAAGCCGGGGCCTTGCGTCCAACTGACCCCCCTTCAAGCGAAGTCCGATCTTTCTCAAGGAGTCCGCCGTGGCGAGACCCGAACTCGGCGTGAAGCGCATCTGCCCCACGACCGGCAAGAAGTTCTACGACCTGAACCGCGATCCGATCGTCTCGCCCTACACGGGTGAGGTGCTCCAGCGCGCCATGTTCGAGCCCGCCCGCCGCGGCTCGGCCGCCGCCAAGGCTGCCCCGCAGCCCGATGAGGACGAGGCCGAGCTCGAGGTCGCCGACGCCGAACTCGTCAGCCTCGAAGAGGCCGATGGCGAAGAGGCGTCCCCGGCCAAGGCCGCGGTCATCGACGACGACGTGGACGTCGATGTCGAGGATGCCGGCGACGAGGACGACACCTTCCTCGAGGACGACGAGGACGAGGACGACGGCGACGTCAGCGACCTGATCGGCGACGCCGGCGACGACGACGAGGATCAGTGACGCCTGATGGGGGCTCGCCTGCGGGCCCCCGTTCCGGCGCACCGCCTCTTGCGCGACGGCGTTGCAGGGCGTATGTGAAGCGTCACGTGATACACCCTCATCGATGGCTATCGTGAGAGTGGGTCCCCCCGGGGACCCGCTCTTTTTGTTTCAGCCCCGGTGATCTCCCTTTTCGGAGTTGCGATTGTCCGGGCAAGACCCGCGTCCTGAAGTCCTGGCCGAAGCGGCGGATGCCGCTGGCGCCGACCCGCGCCTCATCGTCGAGACGGGGGCGGCGGCGCGCGTCGCGTCCATCGCCGAGCCGGTGCTGGAGGGCCTCGGTTTCCGCCTGGTGCGTGTGCGCATCTCCGGCTCGCAGGCCGGCGGCTCGACCCTGCAGATCATGGCCGAGCGGCCTGACGGTACCTTCACCATCGACGATTGCGAGGCGGTGAGCCGCGCCCTGTCGCCGGTCCTCGACGTCGAGGACCCGATCGCCTCCGCCTACAATCTCGAGATCTCCTCGCCGGGCATCGACCGGCCGCTGGTCCGCGCCGGCGATTTCGACCGCTGGTCGGGCTATGAGGCGAAGATCGAGATGGCGGTCGCCCAGGACGGCCGCAAGCGCTACCGCGGCTTCGTGCTCGGCGCCGCCGGCAAGGACGCCCGCATCAAGCGCACCGACACCAAGGGCGACGAGCCGACCGAGGTTCTGCTGCCGATCGAGGAGATCGGCGAGGCGCGCCTCGTGCTGACCGATGATCTCATCCGCGAGGCGCTGCGCCGGGCGAAAGCCGCCGGCCGCGCCATGGATGAGGAGGACGAGGACGGCGACGAGGACATCGACGCCGCCGACGAGGGCGAGGACGACACCGAGATCGTCATCGTCCGCCCCGGCACGCCGCGCCCCGTGCGCGCCGCGCCGGCCCCGAAGAAGAAACCCGCCCCCGGCGCGCCCTATTCGAAGGGCCCCAAGCCCAAGGGCCCGGGTCGTTACGCCAAACCCAAACCTTCCCGCTAGAGGGGACCGACCATGGCCGTTTCGGCAAACCGACTGGAACTCCTGCAGATCGCCGACGCGGTCGCGCGCGAGAAGCAGATCGACCGTCAGATCGTGCTCGAGGCGATGGAGGACGCGATCCAGAAGGCCGCGCGTTCGCGCTACGGCCAGGAGACCGAGGTCCGCGCCGAGATCAATCCGAAGTCTGGCGAGATCCGCCTGTCGCGCCTGCTCCAGGTCGTCGACGAGATCGAGAACGTCGCCACCCAGATCGCCACCGAGGAGGCCCGTCGCAAGAACCCGGCCGCCCAGCCCGGCGACTGGATCGCCGAGACCCTGCCGCCCTTCGACTTCGGCCGCATCGCCGCCCAGTCGGCCAAGCAGGTCATCGTCCAGAAGGTCCGCGAGGCCGAGCGTGACCGCCAGTTCGACGAGTACAAGGATCGCGTCGGCGAGATCGTCTCCGGCCTGGTGAAGCGCGTCGAATACGGCAATGTCATCGTCGATCTCGGCCGCGGCGAGGCGATCATCCGTCGCGACGAGCTGATCCCGCGCGAGATGTTCCGCAACGGCGACCGCGTCCGCGCTTACCTCTTCGACGTCCGCCGCGAGCAGCGCGGTCCGCAGATCTTCCTGTCGCGCACCCATCCGCAGTTCATGGCCAAGCTCTTCGGCCAGGAGGTTCCGGAGATCTATGACGGCATCGTCGAGATCAAGGCGGTCGCCCGCGACCCCGGCTCGCGCGCCAAGATCGCCGTCGTCTCGCGCGATTCCTCCATCGATCCGGTCGGCGCCTGCGTCGGTATGCGCGGCTCGCGCGTCCAGGCGGTCGTCGCCGAGCTGCAGGGCGAGAAGGTCGACATCATCCCGTGGAATCCGGACATCGCCACCTTCGTGGTGAATGCGCTGGCCCCGGCCGAGGTCGCCAAGGTCGTGCTCGACGAGGACCGCGAGCGCATCGAGGTCGTCGTGCCCGATCCGCAGCTCTCGCTCGCCATCGGCCGCCGCGGCCAGAACGTTCGGCTCGCCTCGCAGCTCACCGGCTGGGACATCGACATCCTCACCGAGCAGGAGGAGTCGGAGCGTCGCCAGGCCGAGTTCGAGGCTCGCACCAAGCTGTTCATGGGCGCCCTGGACGTCGACGAGGTCGTCGGCCAGCTGCTCACCTCCGAGGGCTTCCGCTCGGTCGAGGAGGTCGCCTATGTCGAGCTCTCCGACCTCGCCTCCATCGAGGGCTTCGACGAGGAGACCGCCGAGGAACTGCAGCGCCGCGCCCTTGATCACATCGCCAAGGTCGAGGCCGAGCACGACGCCAAGCGCAAGGAGCTCGGCGTTGCCGATGACCTGCGCGAGGTGGAGGGTGTCACCACCGCCATGATGGTGAAGCTCGGCGAGAACGACGTGAAGTCGCTCGAGGACTTCGCCGGCTGCGTGCCGGACGACCTCGTCGGCTGGAGCGAGCGCAAGGACGGCCAGACCGTCAAGCACGCGGGCTTCCTCGACGGCTTCGAGCTGACCAAGGACGATGCCGAGGCGATGATCATGCAGGCCCGCGTCAAGGCGGGCTGGATCGAGGCTCCGGAGCCGGCCGAGGCCGATTCCGAGCCCGCCGAAGCCTGAGCGGGAGATGAGCCGGGGTGGCCGCAACCGTGGTGAACGATGCTGATGAGCCGACGCTCGACGCCGGCCCGCTGACGGGCCGCGCGGGGAGCGAACGCACCTGCATCGTCCATCGCCGGGCTGGCGCCCCCGATGGGCTCGTCCGCTTCGTCGTCGGTCCCGACGATCAGGTGGTGCCCGACGTGAAGGCCCGCCTGCCGGGCCGCGGCGCCTGGGTCACCGCCACCCGTCCGGCTGTCGCCGAGGCGGTGAAACGCAAGCTCTTCGCCCGCGCCTTCAAGCGCGAGGTCACCGTCGCTCCGGATCTTCCCGACCTCGTCGAGAAGCTGCTGGAGGCCCAGGCCATCGCCGCCCTGTCGCTCGCCAACAAGGCCGGCGCCGTGGTCGCCGGCTTCGCCAAGGTCGAGGGCGCGCTCGCCGAGGGCAAGGTCGCAGGCCTCGTCCACGCCTCGGACGCGAGCGATGACGGGGTCAGGAAAATCGGCCAGGCCGCCCGCCGCGCCGACCCCGATACCGGTGATCGGTTGCCGCGCGTGACGGCGTTCACGTCGCTGCAATTGGATTTGGCATTGGGGCGCATGAATGTGGTACATGCTGCCCTGCTCGCCGGCGGGCCGAGCACCAATGTACTCGCGCGCTGCACGGCCCTTGAGGTCTATCGCACCGGATCTGTGACCGGCGCGACACCTCCGGCTCCCGTCAACGAGCCGAAGCACTGAATTCCCAGGACCAAAGCCGATAGGCGCAGGACCCGAACCGAATGACCGATGAGAAGACCTCCGGCGACAAGACCCTCAGCCTGACGGGCAAGACCCTCAGCCTGAAGAAGCCCGCCGGCAATGAACAGAGCATGGTTCGCCAGAGCTTCAGCCACGGCCGCACCAAGACCGTCGTGGTGGAGAAGGTCTCGGCCAAGCCGCGCTCGTTCGCGCCTCCGCGTCCGGGCGCCGCCGCGCCCGCGGCCCCTGCACCGGCGCCGGCACCTGCCCCGGCCGCTCCCGCTGCCGCCAAGCCGGCCGCGCCGAAGCCCGCTGCTCCGGCCGGCATGATCCTGCGCACCCTCTCGGAGGAAGAGCGCGAGGCCCGCGAGCGCGTGCTTGCCGAGGCTCGCCAGCGCGAGACCGAGGAGCGCAAGGTCTCCGACGAGGAGAACCGCCGCCGGGCCGACGAGGAGGCGCGCCGCGCCGCCGAGCGTGCCGAGCAGGACCGCCGCCAGCGCGAGGAGGATGACCGCCGTCGCGCCGAGGAAGAGGCCCGCCGCCGCGCCGAATGGGAATCCCGCCGCCGTTTCGGTGACGAGAACCGCCCCCGCAGCCTCGATGACCTCGGCCGCCAGCCGCGCGCCGAGCAGGCCGATGCCGCTCCCCAGCCCGAGGCCCGGTCCTCGGCGCCCCCCGCCCGCGAGGGCCGCAGCTTCGGCGACCGTCCGCAGGGCGACCGTCCCGGTTTCGGCGACCGCCCGCCGCGTGAGGGTGGCTACGGCGCCCGCCCGCAGGGTGACCGTCCCTATGGTGATCGTCCGCCCCGTCCGCAGGGCGACCGTCCCGGTTTCGGCGACCGTCCGCCGCGCGAGGGTGGCTTTGGTGGCCGTCCGCAGGGCGACCGCCCCTATGGCGACCGTCCGCCCCGTCCGCAGGGCGACCGCCCCTTCGGCGACCGTCCGCCGCGCCCGCAGGGCGACCGCCCCTATGGTGACCGTCCGCCCCGCGAGGGTGGCCGCGAGGGCGGCTATGCCCCGCGTCCGGCCGGCGACCGTCCCTTCGGCGATCGCCCGCCGCGCCTCGACGGCCGCCCGCCGCGCCTCGACGGGCCGCGCCCGCCGCGTCCCTTTACCGGTGCCCCGGCCGCCAGCGCCATCCCCACCCGTCCCGAAGGTGCCGGCCCGATGCGGTCCGGCCCGCCGGCCGCTGGCCGTCCCCGTGGCGGCGCGGATGACGATGACGCACCGCGCGGCGCCCGCCGCGGCGTCGGCGGCAAGGCGGCAACGCCTGCCGCCCGCCCGGAGCGCCCGGCCGCTGACGCGCCGAGCCGCACGCGCCTCACCCTCACCAATGCCCTGGAAGACGCCTCGGACCGCATGCGGTCGGAAGCCTCGTTCCGCCGCCGCGTGCAGCGCATGTCCGGCCGCCGACCGACCGAACAGAAGGAAAAGATCTTGCGCGAGGTGACGATCCCCGAGACGATCACCATCGCCGATCTCGCCAACCGCATGTCGGAGCGCGCCGTCGACATCATCCGCATGCTCATGAAGCAGGGCGCGATGCACAAGATCACCGACGTGATCGATGCCGACACCGCGCAGCTGATCGCCGAGGAACTCGGCCACACCGTGAAGCGCGTCGCCGAGTCGGACGTCGAGGAAGGCCTCTTCGACAGCCCGGATCCGGAGGACATGCTGGAGTCGCGCGCCCCGGTCGTGACCATCATGGGCCACGTCGACCACGGCAAGACCTCGCTGCTCGACGCCCTGCGCAAGACCAACGTGGTCTCGGGCGAGGCCGGCGGTATCACCCAGCATATCGGCGCCTATCAGGTGCAGACGCCGCTCGGCGGCCTGGTCACCTTCATCGACACGCCGGGCCACGCCGCCTTCACCGCCATGCGCGCCCGCGGCGCCAAGGTGACGGACATCGTGGTTCTGGTGGTGGCGGCGAACGACTCGGTCATGCCGCAGACGGTCGAGGCCATCAATCACGCCAAGGCCGCCAAGGTTCCGCTGATCGTGGCGATCAACAAGATCGACCTGCCCGACGCCCGTCCCGAGAAGGTCAAGACCGACCTGCTCCAGTACGAGGTGCAGCTCGAGAGCCTCGGCGGCGAGGTGCTCGAGGTCGAACTGTCGGCCAAGACCGGCCAGGGCCTCGACAAGCTGCTGGAGCTCATCCAGCTGCAGGCCGAGCTGCTCGACCTCAAGGCGAACGGCTTCCGCCTCGCCGAGGGCACGGTCATCGAGGCCAAGCTCGATCGCGGCCGCGGTCCCGTGGCCACCGTGCTCATCCAGCGCGGCACCATGCATCCCGGCGACATCATCGTCGCCGGCGCCGAGTGGGGTCGCGTGCGCGCCCTCATCAACGACAAGGGCGAGACGGTCGACGGTGCCGGTCCCTCGGTCCCGGTCGAGGTGCTCGGCTTCAACGGCACGCCCGAGGCCGGCGACCGCGTTGCGGTGGTCGAGACCGAGGCCCGTGCCCGCGAGATCGCCGATTACCGCCAGGCGGTGAAGCGCGAGAAGGCAGCCGCCCGCCTCGGCGCCGGCCGCAGCCTTGTCGACATGATGAGCCAGCTCAAGGCCGGTGCCGGCAAGAAGGAATTCCCGCTCATCATCAAGGGTGACGTGCAGGGTTCCGTCGAGGCCATCGTCGGTGCGCTGGCAAAGGTCGGCAACGACGAGGTCGCCGCGCGTGTCATCCTGTCGGGTGTCGGCGGCATCACCGAGAGCGATGTCGGCCTCGCCCAGACCGCGGGCGCCGTGGTCATCGGCTTCAACACGCGCGCCCACAAGGAAGCGCGTGCCGCGGCCGAGCAGGCGGGCATCGAGATCCGCTACTACAACATCATCTACGACCTGGTGGATGACATGAAGGCCGCCATGTCCGGCCTGCTCGCGCCCGAACTGCGCGAGACCATGCTGGGCAATGCCGAGATCCTCGAGGTGTTCAATATCACGAAGGTCGGCAAGGTGGCGGGTTGCCGTGTCACCGATGGCCGTGTCGAGCGCGGCGCCAATGTCCGCCTCATCCGCGACAGCGTGGTGGTGCACGAGGGCAAGCTCTCGACGCTCAAGCGCTTCAAGGACGAGGTCAAGGAAGTCCAGGTCGGCCAGGAATGCGGCATGGCCTTCGAGAGCTACCAGGACATGCGCCCCGGCGACGTCATCGAGTGCTACCGGGTCGAGGAGATCAAGCGCTCGCTGTGACGCCCCGCGTCACCGGAATTGGGAAAGGCGGTCTTCGGGCCGCCTTTTCTGTTGGGCGCATCGCAGGTCCTACCTGTCCAACGAAAAACGCGGCTGCCGGGGCAGCCGCGTTGTGTTGGACCGGAGGTCTACCGGGGAGGAGCGTCAGACCACCTTCAGGCTGATCTCGCCAAGGCCGTCCACGGCGGCGACCATGGTCTGGCCGCGCGTCACCGCACCGACGCCGTCCGGCGTGCCGGAGAAGATCACGTCGCCGGGACAGACCTCGAAATAGGTCGACAGGAAGGAGATCTGCTCGGCCACCGACCAGATCATGTCGGCGAGGTCCGCCTTCTGCTTGGTGACGCCATCGACGGTGAGCGAGATCGGGCCCTTGCCCTTATGGCCGACCATCGACACCGGATAGAGCGGGCCGACCGGGCCCGACAGGTCCGAGGACTTGCCGAGCTCCCACGGGCGCTTCAGCGCCTTGGCCTCGTCCTGCAGGTCGCGGCGGGTCATGTCGAGGCCGACGGCATAGCCGAAGACGCAGTCCAGCGCCTTCTCGACCGGGATGTCCTTGCCGCCCTTCGACAGCGCCACGACCATCTCCAGCTCGAAGTGATAGTTGGAGGTCTTCGGCGGATAGGGATGGTCGACGGTCACGCCATGCGGCACCGGCTGCAGCGCGTCGGCGGCCTTGTTGAAGAAGAACGGCGGCTCGCGGGTCGGGTCACCGCCCATCTCGCGGGCATGGGCGGCGTAGTTGCGGCCGACGCAATAGACCCGGCGGACAGGGAAGAGCTTGTCGGTGCCGACCACGGGCAGGGCAGGGCGGGCGGCGGGTTCGAACACATAGGACAAGATGCCACTCCTCGATAATCGCGTCGGTGTGTGTTGGTGTCGACGTCGCGCGCAAGCTAAACTCGCCGGACGATTTGTCCATGGCGCTAGGGCTGATGACACATACCGAAAAACACCAACTGCCGCCGGTCGCCAAGCTTGCCCTGGAGATGGGTCCGCTGGTCCTGTTCTTCCTGGTCAATTCCTATGGAGACCGCTGGTTCGGGGTGGCGACGCAGAACCGTCTCTTCCTCGCCACCGGCATCTTCGTCGTCGCCGTCCTTGCCTCGCTGGCCATCACCTGGACGCTCGTCCGCAAGCTGCCCGTCATGCCGCTCGTCTCGGCGGTGGTGATCACCATCTTCGGTGGCCTGACGCTGATCCTCCACGACGAGCTCTTCATCAAGCTCAAGCCGACCATCGTGAACACCCTCTTCGGCGGCGTGCTGGTCTGGGCCGGGCTGAGCGGCCGCAACGTCCTCAAGCTCGTCCTCGACAGTGTCTTCGACCTCACCGACGAGGGCTGGCGCCTGCTCACCTGGCGCTGGGCCTTCTTCTTCTTCGTCCTCGCCGCGCTCAACGAGATCGTCTGGCGCACCCAGACCACCGACACCTGGGTCGCCTTCAAGGTCTGGGGCATCATGCCCCTCACCATGATCTTCGCCATGGCGCAGGTGCCCCTCATCATGCGCCACGACGCCTCGGAGGCCGACCGCGCCTCCTGAGACACCGTAGCGCTGTTCAGTCGCCCGCGGCTGGCCTAGAAGCGCGCATCGCCATCGATCCGCTGGAGCCCCCTTGGTCCGCGCCCTCTTTCTCGCAACGTTGCTGGCGCTCGCCGTCGTCATTGCGGCAATCGCCGTCGCGCCCGGCATCGACCTTGCGGTCGGCGGCTGGTTCTGGACGCCCGCCGCGGGCTTCTGGATGAGCGAGTGGGGCCTTGCCGCCCTCCTGCGCCGCGTCAGCATGTGGCCGACCATTGCCATCGGCATCGCCGCGCTTGTCTCCATCCTCCAGCACATCGTCGCGCCCGCGAGCCGGCAGTTCATGTCGGCCCGCGCCGCGCTCTTCCTCTTCCTGACCGTCGCCGCCGCACCCGTGCTCGTCGTCAACGGCGTCTTCAAGGAAGTCTGGGATCGGGCCCGCCCCGTGCACGTGACGCAGTTCGGCGGTCCCTGGCAGTTCACGCCCTGGTGGCAGCCGGGCAATGGCCGCGAATGCCGCACCAACTGCTCCTTCGTCTCGGGCGAGGCCTCCGGCGCCGCCTGGCTGGCCGCGCCGGTACTCCTTGCGCCGCCGGCGGCGCGCGTGCCGCTGCTGGCGGGCGTTGCCGCCTACACGGCGGTCATTTCCGGCCTGCGCATGGCCTTTGGCGGCCATTTCCTGTCCGACACGCTCATCGCCATCCTGATCACCCTGCTGATGATCGCCGGGGCCTATCGCTGGTTCTACCGGCGGCCCGGCGCCGCGCCGGAAGAGGTCTGGGCGGCCCGCCTCGCCCGCATCGGCGCGCCGCTCCGGCGGCTTGCCGGGCGGCCGGGTTGACATGGCGCCGCTTGCCAGCGGCCCGGACTGTCTTTAAGTCGGCGCAACCCCGCCCAAGCCCTGTCAGGGAACGCCCATGGCCGCCCAGAAGTCCGTCAAGAAAGTCGTCCTCGCCTATTCCGGCGGACTCGACACCTCCATCATCCTGAAGTGGCTGCAGACCACCTATGGCTGCGAGGTCGTCACCTTCACCGCCGATCTCGGTCAGGGCGAGGAACTGGGACCGGCGCGCGACAAGGCGCTGCTGCTCGGCATCAAGCCCGAGAACATCTTCATGGACGACCTGCGCGAGACCTTCGTGAAGGACTACGTCTTCCCGATGTTCCGTGCCAACGCGATGTATGAGGGCCTCTATCTCCTCGGCACCTCCATCGCCCGCCCGCTCATCGCCAAGCGCCAGATCGAGATCGCCGAGGCCGTCGGCGCCGACGCCGTCTCCCACGGTGCCACCGGCAAGGGCAACGACCAGGTCCGCTTCGAGCTCTCCTACTATGCGCTCAAGCCCGACGTGACGGTCATCGCCCCCTGGCGCGAATGGGACCTGTCGAGCCGCACCAAGCTCATCGAGTTCGCCGAACAGCACCAGATCCCGATCGCCAAGAACAAGCGCGGCGAGGCGCCCTTCTCGGTCGACGCCAACCTGCTCCACGCCTCGTCCGAGGGCATGGTGCTGGAGGATCCCGCCGATGAGGTGCCGGACTACGTCTACTCGCGCACCGACGGCCCGGAGAGCGCGCCGGACAAGCCGACCTACATCACCATCGACTTCAAGGAGGGCGATGCCGTCGGCATCGACGGCAAGGCGCTGTCGCCGGCAACCCTGCTCACCAAGCTCAACGAGCTCGGCAAGATCAACGGCATCGGCCGCCTCGACCTCGTCGAGAACCGCTTCGTCGGCATGAAGTCGCGCGGCATGTACGAGACCCCTGGCGGCACGATCCTCTATTTCGCCCACCGCGCCATCGAGAGCATCACCCTCGACCGCGGCGCGGCGCATCTGAAGGACGAGCTCATGCCGAAATATGCCGAGCTCATCTACAACGGCTTCTGGTTCTCGCCGGAGCGCGAGATGCTGCAGGCCCTCATCGACAAGAGCCAGCAGTTCGTCACCGGCTCGGTGCGGCTGAAGCTTTACAAGGGCAATGCCATCGTGGTCGGCCGCGAGAGCCCCTATTCGCTCTACGACAAGGAACTGGTGACCTTCGAGGAGGGCGCCGTGGCCTATGACCACCGCGATGCCGCCGGCTTCATCAAGCTGAACGCGCTGCGCCTGCGCACCCTCGCCCAGCGCAAGAAGAAGCTCGGCCTCTGAGCCGGGGCTTTATCGATCGGGACTGACAGAAGGCCGGGGCAACCCGGCCTTTTTCCGTTCAGCGGCCCTCGATCGTGCTGCCGGCCGTCCCGGCCGCCCCGTCGAAACGGTTGGCCGGGCGGGTGAGGCGGTGGCCGTTGCGCTCGGCGGAGGCTTCGGCCCCCTTGCCGTCGGTCATGGCATGGGGCGCAACGAGCCGGGCCGAGGCTGCCAGCGGCGAGGCATGGGCCGAGGCGGCGATCCCGGCCAGCGTCGAGACGAGCGCCGCAGCAAGGAACGTGAGAGCCGACTTCCGAACATCGAGCTTCGCAAACATGGGTCGCCTCCCCGGGTCATGTCCGCGGCACCGTGCTGCGGAGTGACCATGGGTCGGGGGGAGAGCGGAAAAGGTTCACGGGAAAATGGAGGGCGCGGATGCCCGTCTGATCGGGGGCATGTTCGAAACGGCCCCTCACCCTTCCCTCTCCCCGCACGCGGGGAGAGGGGAACGACGACGTCGCGGATGCCCCGAACCGCCATGCCAGTCACAACGGTCACGCAACGAGCAAGACGCTGGTGCCCCCGCTCCCCGCTGGCGGGGAGAGGGAAGGGTGAGGGGCCGAAAGCGCATCGCATCGCCGCCATGCGCCATGCCCGCTGGTCATCGGCTCCCGAAGGCCCGAAGGCTGTGGCACCACCGGGATTGAAGGACGGACATCATGACCCTCGCGATGAGCTGGAGCGAATGGGCGGCGCATGACGGCGTCGCGCTGGCCGACCGCGTCCGCAAGGGCGAGGTCACTCCGGCTGAGCTCGCCGCCCAGGCCGCCGCCGCCATCGCCAGGCTGAACCCCGCCCTCGACGCCGTGGTCGAGGTCTTCGACGACGTCGTCGCCGATCCGCTGAAGGACGGCATGAACGCCGCCGGCCCCTTCGCCGGCGTGCCCTACCTGATGAAGGACCTCGGGCCGACGCTGAAGGGCCGCCGCCAGGAAATGGGCTCGCAGCTCATGCAGGGGAATGTGGCAGCCGCCGACAGCCACCTGACCCGGAAGATCCGCGCCGCCGGCCTCAACCTCATGGGACGCTCGACGACGCCCGAGTTCGGCGTCTGCTCCTCGGCCGAGAACGCCATCTCCGTCACCCGCAATCCCTGGGACACCGCCTACACGACCTGCGGGTCCTCCGCCGGCACGGCGGCCATGGTGGCGGCCGGCGCGCTGCCGCTCTCGCACGGCACCGATGGCGGCGGCTCCATCCGCATCCCCGCCGGCGTCAACGGCCTCATTGGCCTCAAACCCTCGCGCGGCGTCTTCTCCATCGCTCCCGGCGGCTCCGACCTTGCCTCGATCGTCTCGTCGCAGGGCTGCCTGTCGCGCTCCGTCCGCGACAGCGCGCTCTTCGTCGATTCCTGCCGCGGCGGCGCCCCTGGCGAGTTCATGCCCTACTGGCGCGCCGACGAGCCCTATGCCGACCTCGTCCGCCGCGACCCGAAGCCGCTGCGCATTGGCCTCTCCCACCAGTGGGGGCCCTATGGCACCTCGCCGGAGATCATCGCCGAACTCATGCGCGCCGCCCGCTTCCTCGAGGGCCTCGGCCACCATGTCGAGGAGGCCCAGCCCGCCATCGACTACGAGGCAGCCTTCAAGGCGCAGACCACCTGCTACATCACCAACTTCGCCCAGACGATCGCGCTGCTGCTGGAGCCGCGCGGCATGACCCGCCCGCCCGAGGACCTGGTCGAGCCGATGAACATCCGCCTCTGGGCCGCCGGCATCGACGCCACCTATTCCGAGCGCACGCGGATGCAGCTCGCCTTCAACACCGCCTCGCGCGGCTTCGGCGCCTTCTTCGAGCGCTTCGACATCATCCTCACGCCGACCATGGCGAAGCCGACCCCGCGTATCGGCACCACCGAGTATCTGACCGTCAGCGACGAGCCGGACGTGCACGCTTGGTTCGCCAATCTCTGGGGCATCTTCGCCTATACGCCGCTCGCCAATCTCTGCGGCATTCCCGGCCTCTCCATGCCCTTCGGGCGCTTGGCCAACGGCCTGCCCATGGGCATCCAGGTGATGGGCGCGCAGGGCCAGGACGGGCTGCTGCTCCAGCTCGCAGCCCAGGTCGAGCGGGCGCTGGGCGGCCAGTGGAACGGCGGCGCGACGCCCGCCCACCACGTCACCCGCGGCTGAGGGGCCAAGGAACGATTCCGCGTCACCCGGCGTTGCGCAGGCAAGGCAAACCCTTGCACCCAACCCGGAGGACCCCGATGGCCGATGCCAACACCATGAACCCGCAGACTGGCGTGTCCGATCTCGCCAGCGCCGCCCAGTCGCAGCTGAAGGCCGTCGGCGTCGATACCGACGTCATGGCCAACCGCGCCGGCGACCTGCAGCGCATGCTGCGCGACGAGATCACATCGCGCCCCTTCCAGTCGATCGCCGTCGCCGCCTTCGTCGGCTTTCTCTACGGCATGCGCCGCTGACCCCGATGGGGTGACGCACCAGAGGGCGGTCCTGCGGGGCCGCCCTTTTCGCGTCGCCAAGGAGGATCGATGAGGGATGATCGATGACGGACACGGTCTGGGGTTTCGTGCGCGATGCGCAGGCTCTGCAGCATCTCGTCGCGCTGGCCATCGCCTATCTGCTGGCCCTGCCCATCGGCTGGGATCGCGAGCAGGAGGAGCGCAGCGCCGGCCTTCGCACCTTCCCGCTGGTCGCCATCGCCTGCTGCGGCTTCGTGCAGGCGGCGGAGCTGCGCTATGGGACCCACCCCGATGCCATGGGCAAGATCGTCGAGGGCCTGATCACCGGCGTCGGATTCATCGGCGGCGGCGCCATCCTGAAGATGCGCAATTCGGTCCGCGGCACCGCGACGGCGGCGAGCCTCTGGGCGACGGGTGCCATCGGCACCGCCGTCGGCCTCGGGGCCTGGGCCGTGGCCCTGCTCCTCACCGTGCTGACCGTCATGACCCTGCGCCTACTGACGCCGCTCAAGGTCGAGGACACGAACGCCGCCCCGGAGGACCACGAGACGGGTCCGCCGGGGGGCGAGCGGTAGATCGGGACAGGCTGGCGGCCGCTCAGTCGCGCGCGCGCTTCACATGGGGTGCGGCCGGCTGTTCGCCGGGCTGGGCCAGCCAGTAGCCAAGCGCAATCGCCGCGCCGACCACCACGATGGGCGCCAGCAGCGAGGGATTGCGCGACACGCTGCGCAGGGCGTGCTGGCCGGCGGCGGCCGCGACGCCCGGCCCGATGCCCATGCGGTCGAGGCTCTTGGCCATGGCCTTCAGGTGGTCCGGTGCGTGGGAGATCGCATCACCGCCGGCCTGGCCGGCCTGGCCGAGCTGCTTGGCGAGTGCGGAAATATGCTCCATCGCCTCGTCGGCGAAACGCTGGGCGGGTGTGCGGGTGTCGAAGAACGAGAACATCGGCGGCTCCTTGAGGTTGCCCGAACAACCGGTAGGCGGAGCCATGGTTCCCGTGCGTGCGGCCTCAGCCCTTGCCGGCCGGCGTGAAGCCGATGCGCTTGAGATCCGCCGCCGCCTCCGTCACCGCCGCCTCGAAGGCGGCGAGCGCCTCGCCGCGCGGCGTGGCGGAGACCGCGAAGTCGTAATGTTCCTCGGCATGGGGCAGGAAGGCGAGACCCGCGGCCGCCGCGACCGGCGCGATGGTCATGCCCCAGTCGGCGCGCTCCTGCGCCACCGCCGCGGCCACCGCATTGTGCGAGCGCGGCTGGTTCCAGTAGCCCGGCGGCTTGGCGCCCTTGAGCAGGAGGTCGATCAGCACCCGCGTGCCGGCGCCCTGGTTGCGGTTCACCATCAGGCAGTCGGGATCGGCCAGCGCCCGGGCGACCAGGTCGTCCACCGAGCCGACACCCGCAAAGCGCGGATCGTCGGCGCGATGCACGAGCCCCTGCATCCGCCGCCAGCCCGGCACCAGCCGCAGGCCCTCGCCGAGGAAGGGCGTGTTGTAGGTGCCGCTCTGCGGATCGAGCAGGTGGATCGGCGCAATGTCGCATTCGCCGCGCTTCAGTGCCGAGAGGCCGCCGAGGCTGCCCAGCGCCAGCGACCGGGCGGTGAGGCCGCGGTCGGAGAGCCGGTCGATCACCGCGTCGAGGCCGACGCAATGGCTGCCCATGATGGTGAGCGACGGCGCGGCGATATGCGGGGCGAACAGCGTCACCTCGGTCTGGGTGCCGGCCGGCAGGGCATCGCTCAGCGCGTCGATGGTGAGGAAGCCGTCGGCCTGGGCGAAGGCGGTCACCGCCCCGGAGCCCTTGCCGACAGGGTGGGCGACGCGGCCTTCCGGCCCCTCCGCCAGCGCCACCATGACGAACTCGGTGCGGCCGAGATCCGAGGGGATGCGCGTCGGCACCCGTGCCGGCACGCCGATCTCCGCGCGCTCGGGCAGGCCGGCGAGGATGCGTAGCACCGGCGCGACGATGTCATGGAAGGTGAACATGGCCGAGGTCGGGAAGCCCGGCAGGATGACCACCGGCTTGCCCTCGCAGACCGCCAGGCAAAGCGGCTTGCCGGGTTTCAGCGCCACGCCATGGGCGATGATGCCGGGCCAGCCGAGGCTTTCCACCATGGTGTAGGTGAGGTCGCCCGCGCCCTTCGACGTGCCGCCGGAGAGGATGACGGCATCGCAGGTGGCATGGGCCTCCCGGATCGCCGCGGCCAGTGCCGTCGCGACGTCGGGAATGGCGCCGAAGCGGACGGGCTCGCAGCCGTTCTCCTCCAGCGCGGCGGCGACGATGGGGCCGTTGGAATCGTAGATGGCGGCAGGCCGCAGCGCCTCGCCCGGCGCGACGAGTTCGTCGCCGGTGGAGATCACCGCGACGCGCGGCTTGCGCCAGACCTTGGCCTCCGCCGCACCGACGGCGGCGAGCATCCCCACCTCGCGCGAGCCGAGGAGGGTGCCGCGCCGCAGCAGCGTCTCGCCGCGGGCGATGTCCGAGCCGGCAAAGGATATGTTCTGCCCCGGCGCCGAAGCGCGCATGACCGCGAGGCGGCCGTTCTCGAAGCGCGTGTGCTCGATCATCACCACCGCGTCGGCGCCGCGCGGGATCGGTCCGCCGGTGGCGATGGGGGTGGCATGGCCGGCGATGACCGGCAGGCGTGGTTGCGTCCCGCAGGCGATGGTCTCAGGGGTCAGGGCGAGCCAGGCGGGGCTCTCCTCGCTCGCTCCCGCGACGTCGGAGGCCAGCACCGCGAAGCCGTCGACCACCGAGCGGTCGAAGGGCGGTGCATCGACGGGGGCTGCCACCGTCTCGGCCAGCACCCGCCCGACGAGCCCTTCCAGCCGCACGCTCTCCGCCCCGAGCGGGCGGAGCTCCAGGGCGCCGCGGAAGCGGGCAATGGCCTCCTCGCGCGAGAGCACTTTGAGGAACTGGTCCTGGACGAGGGCTGAGGAGGTCATCGCGGTTCGAAAGGCTCCCGGAGAGGGGTCGCGGCGAGGAGGGCGTTGGCGGGCAGGCCCTCGCTGTCGGGGTCGATGAGCGCCACCGCGTCGGCAGCAAGGAGAGCGGCGAGCGTCGCCTGTCCGGTGGCGAGCGGACGCCAGCCCTCCGCCGCAGCGGCGAGCAGCACGAGGTCGGTCATGCCGACCTGCGAGGCGATCTTGGCTGTGAGGGCGCGTTCGACGCGGCGCGGGCGACGACCGGCCAGCGTCGCAACCAGCGGCAGGACGAGGCCGTGCAGCAGTGCCACGAGGCCGTCGAAGCGCGGTGCCGCGATCAGGCAGGGCGTCTCGCCGGAGAGGTCGAGGGCGCTGTCGCGGCCTGGCTGCAGCGCGAGGCCGAGGATGGCGTCGGGCGGGGTGGCGGCGGCCACATCGGCGACGAGGGTAATGACGAGGTCGGCCGTCCCCTCCGCCATCCTGCACCCGGCTTCCGACAGGAGGCGGGCGAGGAAGACGGCTTCCGGAGAGGCGGGACCCTCGATGTGGATGGCGGGCTGGCGCACGGCGACCTCCGTGAAGCCCGCGCAGCCAAGCGCCAGGGCCACCTCCGCTGTGATCAGGCCGCCCTCGGCGACGATCACCGTCCCGGCGGCAAGATCGCCGCCGGCCTTGCGGACATTCTCGCCGGGATAGGCGGACTGGCCGATCTCGGCGAAGGGCCCGTTCATCGCGACGGCATCGGCCGCGAGCACGGCGTCCGCATCGGCCGGCAGTGCCTCGCCGATGAGGACATGCGGTGGCCCCAGGGGGAGCAGGGCAGGGGCCTGCGGCGTCGCACCGACGAGGTCCGCGCTCGCCACCGCCACGCCCGGCCGCAGGGCGACCGCGGTCCGGGGCAGCGCATGCGGCGCGTGGATTGTCTCCGACGCCGCGCAGCCGATCGCCTCCGACAGGGATACCCGCACCGCCGCCACGGGCCCGCGTCCGCTCAGGAGGCGGGCGCGCGCGTCGGCTAGCGGGGTGAGGGGGCGGGTGGTCATCGGCCCCATATAGGCCCGTGCCGCCGGGCCGTCACCGGTTGAGCCGGACGACGCCGGCCTCTGCGACGTCATAACCGCCAAGCGCCGCGGCCCGTGCGGCGAAGGCCGGCTGGCGCAGGAAGGCCGTCAGCCTCTGGAAGGCCGGCTCGAAATAGCTGCGCCGGCGCAGCACGAGGTCGAAGCGCTCCCAGGTCAGCGGCACGAAGCCGAGGCCGTTGAGGTCGGCGACGGCGCGTGTGGCGATGCCGCAATCGATCTCGCCGGCGCGGATGGCCACCGCGAGGTCCGGCCCGGTGGGGTAGGGGGTCGCCGACCGCGTCAGCCGGTCGAGCGGGATCTCGGCCCTGGCGGCGATGGCCTCCAGCAGCAGTTGCGCCCCGGCGCCGGCGGGCCTCAGCCCGATCCGCGCCGTGCGGCGGTCGACATCGGCGAGCGACCCGATGGTAAGCGGATTGCCGGGCGCGACGAGGAAGCCCTGTTCGCGCCGGGCGAAGCCGAGCACCACCGCATCGTGGAGGCCGGACCGCGCCGCCACCGCCGCCGCATTGGCGGTCTCGTCGTCGCCGGTCCCGTGGAGGTGGATGCCGGCGGCGGCCACCTCGTTGCGCTCCAGCCGGTCGAGGCCCGCCTCCGAGCCCTCCGACAGCAGCGCGAGGCCCGAGCCGGACTGCCGCAGCGCCCATTCGAGTAGCGGATCATGGCTGCCGCCGACGATGGGCGGCGGTGCCTCGGCCACGAAGCCGGCGGGCCGGGCAAGGCCCGCGGCGACCCAGCGGTCGAGCGCGGCGCGGGGAAAGAGCCACTTGCCCGTCACCTTGGAACAGGGGATCGCCTCCTCCGCGACCAGTTCATAGAGCTTGCGCTCCTTGAGGCGGAGATAGGCCGCGGCCTCGTCCGTCGTGAGGTACAGATCATCCTGCATGAGGCAGCAATTTCCTGCAGAAATTCCAAGTTTGATCTGAGTTAGTCAGAAAACGTAGACTGCGCAACTCTTCGTGCAGCGAGTTCTTCCCGACGTGGACATCGCCCAGTCCTTTTCCGCCGCTCTCGCCCTCATCTGGGGCGGCGATCCGGCCTTCCTCGCCATCGTCCGGCTGTCGCTGGCGGTGACGCTGACGGCCGTCGCCGTGGCGGCGCTGATCGGCCTGCCTGTCGGCGCGCTGCTGGCGCTGTCGCGCTTCCCCGGCCGCGGCCTGGTCATCGTCCTCGTCAACGCGCTCATGGGCCTGCCGCCGGTCGTGGCGGGCCTCCTCGTCTTCCTGCTGCTGTCGCGCTCCGGCCCGCTGGGGCCGCTCGGCCTGCTCTTCACCCCCACCGCCATGGTGGTGGCCCAGGCGATCCTGGTGCTGCCCATCGTCATCGCCATCACCCGCCAGCTCGTCGAGGACCTGCACGGCGAGTATCGCGAGCATCTCGCATCGCTCGGCCTCAACGGGCTGCGGGCCATCCCGACCCTGCTCTGGGACGGCCGCTTCGCGCTCGCCACGGCCATTCTCGCCGGCTTCGGCCGGGCCAGCGCCGAGGTCGGCGCGGTGCTCATCGTCGGCGGCAACATCGCCGGCTACACGCGCACCATGACCACGGCGATCGCGCTCGAGACCTCGAAGGGCGACCTGCCGCTGGCCCTCGGCCTCGGCATCGTCCTCATCCTGCTGACCCTCGGCATCAATGCCGTCACCTATGCGGCGAGCCGTGTCGGCGCGCGGTTCGCGGGATGACGGCCATGCGCGACACCACCTCCGTTCTGCCGCTCGCTGTCACTGGCCTCGCCTTCGATGGAGGAGGCAAGCGCCTCGTCGACGGCATCGGCTTCACCATCCCGCGCGGCGGGCTCACCGTGCTGATCGGCCCCAACGGTTCCGGCAAGTCGCTGACGCTGCGGCTCTGCCACGGGTTGCTGACGCCCTCCGCCGGGCGCGTGGCCTGGGCCGCCGACCATGGCGTCATCGCCGGCCACAAGCGCCATGCCATGGTGTTCCAGAAACCGGTCATGCTGCGCCGCTCGGCGCTGGCGAATGTCGAGCACGCGCTGGCCGCCGCCGGCGCGGGCTGGTCCGAGCGCCGCACCCGTACCCGCGAGGCCCTCGAGCGCTTCGGCCTCACCGACATGGCCGAGCGGCCCGCCCGCCTCATGTCGGGCGGCGAGCAGCAGCGTCTCGCCATCGCGCGCGCCTGGGCGCTGCGCCCCGAGATCCTCTTCCTCGATGAGCCGACCTCCCAGCTCGACCCCGGCGCCACCCGCCAGATCGAGCAGATGATCCTCGCCCTCAAGGCCGAGGGCGTGACCCTCGTCATGGCCACCCATGACATGGGCCAGGCCCGCCGCCTCGCCGACCGGGTGCTCTTCCTCCACCGCGGCCGCCTCGTCGAGGACGCGGCGGCGGAGACCTTCTTCGCGGGGCCGGTCAGCGCCGAGGCCCGCGCCTTCATCGCCGGCGATCTCGTCTGGTGAGCCGGCCCTTCTGTCCCACACCTCCAGCGGAGACGACCATGACGACCCGGCGCCATCTCATCGCCGCCACCGCCTCCTTCCTCGCCCTTGGCGGGATCGCATTCGCCCAGGATATCCGCACGCCAGCGGGCCCGCGGTTCATCACCGTGGCCTCAACCACCTCGACGGTGGATTCCGGCCTGTTCAACCACATCCTGCCGCTGTTCAAGGCCAAGACCGGCATCGAGGTGCGCGTCATCAGCCAGGGCACCGGCCAGGCGCTGGACACCGGCCGCCGCGGCGATGCCGACGTCGTCTTCGTCCATGCCCGCGCGGCCGAGGAGCGCTTCGTCGCCGAGGGCCATGGAGGCCCGCGCCGCCCGGTCATGTACAATGACTTCGTGCTGATCGGTCCGAAGGCCGATCCGGCCGGCATCAGGGGCTCGCGCGACATCGCCGCGGCCCTGCGCGCCATCCAGACCAAGGCGACGCCCTTCGTCTCGCGCGGCGACCGCTCCGGCACCCACCAGGCCGAACTGGCGCTGTGGACCGCCGCCGGGATCGACCTCGCCGCCACCCGTGGCAGCTGGTACCGCGAGATCGGCCAGGGCATGGGCGCGGCGCTGAACACCGCCTCGGCGATGAACGGCTATGTCCTCTCCGACCGCGCCACCTGGCTCTCCTTCCGCAATCGCGGCGATCTCGACATCCTCGTCGAGGGCGACCGGCGCCTGTTCAACCAGTACGGCATCATGCTGGTGAACCCCGAGCGCCATCGCCACGTGAAACAGGCCGAGGCCCAGGCCTTCATCGACTGGATCGTCGGCCCTGAGGGCCAGCAGGCCATCGCCGACTACCGGATCAACGGCCAGCAGCTCTTCTTCGCCAATGCCGCCGACACGGGAGCGTGAGCCCCTTCCGCCAATGACGCGGCGATGGCACGGCGCCCCGGCGCCGTGCTATGGACCGGCCCCGTTCAAGCGATTGCCGGTGCCATGTCCGACACGCCGCCCCTCATCGTCCCGAACCCCGCCGATCCCCGCCTGACCCAGCGGGTGACGGGCGTCAACGAACGCGGCGAGGCCATTGAGACGTCGGTGACGGTGGAGCGGCCGCTGACCCTCTACCTGAACGCCCAGGAGATCGTCACGATGATGACGATCGGCGATTACCCCGACTATCTCGCCATCGGCTACCTCCTCAACCAGAACATGCTGAAGCCGACCGACGTGGTCACCGGCGTGGACTATGACGAGGAGCTCGAGGTCGTGGTGGTGCGCACCGAGGAGCACACCAATTTCGAGGAGAAGCTGAAGAAGCGGACCCAGACCTCCGGCTGCGCCCAGGGCACGACCTTCGGCGACCTGATAGAGGCCCTCGCCGACATCCAGCTGCCCAAGGCGCCGTTCCGCACCTCCTGGCTCTACCGGCTGACCCACGCCATCAACACCATGCCCTCGCTCTATCTCGAGGCCGGCGCCATCCATGGCTGCGTGCTCTGCCGCGAGGACAAGCCGCTGGTCTATATGGAGGATGTCGGCCGCCACAACGCCGTCGACAAGATCGCCGGCTGGATGTACCGCCACGGCGAGACGGGCGGCGACAAGATCTTCTACACGACCGGCCGCCTGACCTCGGAAATGGTCATCAAGACCGTCCGCATGGGCATCCCCATCCTCGTCTCGCGCTCGGGCTTCACCGCCTGGGGCGTCGAGCTCGCCCGCCAGTGCGGCCTGACCCTGATCGGCCGCGCCAAGGGCAAGCGTTTCGTGGCGCTGGCCGGCGAGGACCGCATCGTCTTCGACCAGGACCTCTCCTACGTCGAGGAGGAGAGCGCCCGCCACCGCCGCAAGGGCGCGGAGGACTGACGCCCATGCCGCATCCCTCAACCCTCGGCGTGCTGCTGGCCGGCGGCCTCGCCCGCCGCATGGGCGGCGGCGACAAGCCGCTGAAGACGCTCGGCGGCGTCACCCTCCTCGACCGCGCCGTTGCACGCCTCACGCCCCAGTGCGACGGGCTCATCGTCAATGCCAACGGCGATCCGGCGCGCTTTGCCGCCCTCGGCCTGCCGGTGGTGGCCGACACGGTGCCGGGCTTCGCCGGGCCGCTGGCCGGCATCGTCGCGGCGCTCGAATGGATGGAGCGGGAGCGGCCGGACATGGCGTGGATCGTCTCCATCCCGACCGACTCGCCCTTCCTGCCCGGAGATCTGGTGGCAAGGCTGCATCAGGCCCGCGAGGCCGCCGGAACGCCGCTCGCCACCGCCCGCTCCGGCGACCAGACCCATCCCGTGGTCGGCCTCTGGCCGGTCGCGCTGCTCGCCGATCTGCGCCGGGCGCTGGTGGAGGAGGATCTGCGCAAGATCGACCGCTGGACCGCGCGCCACGGCGTGGCCGAGGCGATCTGGCCGACCGAGCCCTACGATCCCTTCTTCAATGCCAACAGCCCCGACGACCTGGGCGAGGCCGAGGCTGTGCTGGCGCGCTTCCCCGAGGCCTGAAGGCTCAACGCAGCAGCGCGTAGGAGAGGAAGGCGACCGTCTCGCCGGGCGCGACGCGCTCCACCGGCTCGGGAAGTTCCACGAGCCCGTCCGTCTCGGTCAGCGAGGTGATGACCCCGGCGCCGTCGCGTGGATGCTTTACCGCCTCCATGACGCCGTCGGCGCCGCGCCTCAGCGCCACCCGCACATATTCCCGGCGGCCCGCCTTCTTCTTGTAGGGGAAGGCGGCGCGGACGGGCAGCGCCATGGGCCGCTCGGGTTTCGCCCCCGCCAGCACGGTGAGGAAGGGCCGGACCACATGGGCAAAGGTGACGAAGACCGCGACGGGATTGCCGGGCAGGCCGATGAAGGCCGCCTGTTCCGCGCCGCCGGGCGCGGGGATGACGCCCATGGCGACAGGGCGGCCCGGCTTGATGGCGAGACGCCAGAAGGTGAGGGATCCGACCGCCTCCACCGCCGCCTTCACATGGTCCTCCTCGCCGGTGGAAACACCGCCGGAGGTGAGGATGAGGTCATGGCCGCCGGCTGCCGCCGACAGCGCCGCGGCGATGGCCGCACGGTCGTCGGGCAGGATGCCGAGATCGGTGATGTCGGCGCCTAGGCGGCGCAGCAGCGCCTGCATGGTGAAGCGGTTGGAATCGTAGAGCTGCGCGGGTCCGAGCGGCGTGCCGGGCGAGACGATCTCGTTGCCGGTGGAGAAGACCGCGACGCGCACGCGGCGGCGCACAGTGACGTGCGTGAGGCCGAGGGCGGCGGCGAGCGCGATGGTCTCCGGCGTCATCACCCGGCCGCTGGACAATGCCTGCGCGCCGCGGGGCAGATCCTCGCCCGCAGGGCGGCAATTGGCGCCTGCTGAGAGCCCCTGCGGCAGGATGATGGTCTCGCCGTCGAGGCGCACGTCCTCCTGCATGAAGACCGTGTCGCAGCCCTCTGGCATGGGAGCGCCGGTGAAGATGCGCACGGCGACCCCGCCCGCCGTCGCGCCGGCCGCCGCGCCTGCCGGCACGCGGCCCGACACGGGCAGGCGCGTCTCCCCCGAGGCGGCGAGATCGGCGAAACGCACGGCATAGCCGTCCACGGCCGAGTTGAAGAAGGGCGGCAGGCTCACAGGCGCGGCGATGTCGGCGGCGAGCACGCGCCCGTCAGCGTCCAGCAGCGGCACGCTCTCGGTGCCGGCGACGGGCGGCAGGCCGGCGGCGACGCGGTCGAGCGCGTCCTCGATGGAGAGGAGCTGGCCGCCGAAGGCGAACTGGTCGGAGGAGAGCTGCGCCATGGCTCAGCTGGCCTTGCGCGGTTGGCGGGCGAGTTCGACGGGCTCCGTGCGTCGCAGGAGGTCCAGCACGGCGTCGAGCGGATCGGCAGCTCCGAGAAGCAGGTCGGCGGCGGTCTCGATGGCGTCGATACTCGCGCAGGGGCCGCTGAAGCCCTGAGCGACCACGTCGCTGAGGAGGGCGCGCACGTCGGGAATGTCGGGAAAGAGCCAGGACTTGGCATTGGCAGCGCGATGGATCTCCACCTTCGGATGGGCCTCGCGCTTGAAGCCTTCGACGATGACGAGATCGACGGCCGAGAGCCGCCCGAGGAGCTCGGCGAGGCGGGGTTCCCCTTCGTCGCGCAACTCGTGCATCAGGGCCCAGCGGCGGCCGGAGGCGACGAGCACCTCGGTGGCGCCGGCGAGCCGGTGCTCGTGGGAATCCTTGCCGGGCTTGTCGATGTCGAAGGCGTGGTGTGCATGCTTCAGCGTCGAGACCGTCAGGCCCCGCCCGCGCAACACCGGAATGACGCGGGAGAGCAGCGTGGTCTTGCCCGCCCCGCTCCAGCCCGCCAGTCCAACCACCTTCATCGCCGTCGCGGCCTCGTTCGTTGTGGAGAGCGGAAACTAGGGCCGCGGCCCCGTCGCCGCCAGCCCCCAAACGAAAACGCCCGGCCGGAGCCGGGCGTTCGGGATTGTCAGGATGATGCCGTCACTCGGCGGGCTGGGCCCCGGGGGGCAGCGCCTTGCCCTTGGCCAACTCTTCCTCGACCCAGAGCGAGTGGTGCTCCTTGGCCCAGTTGAGGTCGACCTCGCCGGAGGTCATGGCGTCAGCGGCGCCCTCCATGCCGACCGACCCGATATAGATGTGGGCGATCATCATGGCGATGAGCAGCACCGCCACGAGGCCGTGGACGATGTTCCAGAACTGCAGGGCGAGCACGCCGCCGGCCGAGGCCGGGAAGAGCAGGTAGACGCCCGACAGCGACAGCAGGCCGCCGCCGATGATCACCGCCCAGAAGATGACCTTCTGGCCGGCATTGAACTTCTTGGCCGGCGGATGACCGCCACCCACGAGGCCGCCGCCCTGCTTGATCCAGGTGATGTCGGTGCTGTTCGGGATGTTGTGGATCACCCAGACCACGAACATGAAGACCAGGCCGAGCATGAAGGGCCAGGCGAGGAAGTTGTGCGCGATCTTGGCACCCTGCGCGAGGGTCGCGAAGGCGTCCTCGCCCAGCAGCGGCGCGACCACGAACTTGCCGAAGGTCACGTTCAGGCCGGACAGCGCGAGGATGATGAAGCAGCCCGCGGTGAGCCAGTGGATGAAGCGCTCGAAGGTCGAGAAGCGCAGGATCTTCACGCCGGACAGGCCGGAGTCGATCATGATCTTGCCGCGGGTGAAGTAGAACACCGCGAGCAGGCCCAGCATGCCGAGAATGGCGATGGCGCCGACCCAGTGCATGGCGCCCTGGTGGAAGGCGCGCCAGGCCTGGCCCTGCGGTTGGATGAGGTTGGCCGCGCTGGCATCCGGAATGGTGATGCGCCCGGAGAGCGTGGAGCCGGCGCCCGGCGTGCCGGCCTGGAGGGCCTGCATGAGCTGCTGCTCCTTGACGGAGGCAGCGGTCGGATTGACCGAGGTGGGCTGCTGCGCCGAGACCGGTGCGGCGATGAAGACGGCGATCGCCAGGGCGAAGGCGGCCACGAGAGACCGAAGCGTGACGCGCATCGGATGGTCCTCCCTGCGGACGGCGCACATGGGGCTGCCGTCCCGAATGGAATGAAGCGGGCGGCGACGGAACGCCGCCGCCCGGCGGATCAGATGGCGATGGTTTCCTTGTAGGCCGTCTGCCAGCCCCAGGCGCCCGAGCCGTAACCACGCTTCAGCACGCGCTCCTTGTAGATGGTCGCGATCATGTCGCTGTCACCTGCAAGCAGGGCCTTGGTCGAGCACATTTCGGCGCAGATCGGCAGCTTGCCCTCGGCCAGGCGGTTCGCGCCATAGGCCGCGTACTCGGCGGTCGAGCTGTCGGCGAGAGGACCACCGGCGCAGTAGGTGCACTTGTCCATCTTGCCGCGGGTGCCGAAGTTGCTGACGCGCGGATACTGCGGCGCGCCGAACGGGCAGGCGTAGAAGCAGTAGCCGCAGCCGATGCACAGCTCCTTCGAGTGCAGCACGACCGCGTCGGCCGTGGTGTAGAAGCAGTTCACCGGGCACACCGCCGCGCAGGGCGCGTCGGTGCAGTGCATGCACGCCATCGAGATGGAGCGCTCGCCGGGCTTGCCGTCATTGAGCGTCACGACGCGCCGACGGTTGATGCCCCAGGGCACGTCGTGCTCGTTCTTGCAGGCGGTGACGCAGGCGTTGCATTCGATGCAACGATCGGCATCACAGAGGAACTTCATGCGGGCCATTGTTCGGTCCTCCCTCTCACGCCGCCTGGATCTGGCAGAGCGTGGCCTTGCCTTCGTGCATGCCCGTCACCGGGTCATAGCCATAGGTGGTCACGGTGTTGACGCTCTCGCCGAGGACGATCGGATCGGTCCCCTGCGGGTAGTTCTTGCGCTGGTCTTCGCCCTGGTACCAGCCACCGAAGTGGAACGGCATCCAGGCGACGCCCGGCCCGACACGCTCGGTGACGAGCGCCTTGACGCGGGCCCGGCCACCCTCGGGGCCGGCGACCCAGACCCAGCCGCCATCGGAGATGTTGCGCTGGGCCGCGTCACGCGGGTTGATCTCGACGAACATGTCCTGCTGCAGCTCGGCGAGCCACTTGTTGGACCGCGTCTCCTCGCCGCCGCCTTCGTATTCAACGAGACGACCGGAGGTGAGGATGATCGGGAACTGCCGGGCGATGCCCTTGTCCACCGCGCCCTTCTGGTAGGTCGTGTGGAGGTTGGGCATGCGCAGCGTCCGCTCGTCGGCGCGGGCCGGATACTTGGCCACGAGGTCGACGCGCGGCGTGTAGATCGGCTCGCGATGGACCGGAACCGGATCAGGCAGGTTCCAGGCGATGGCGCGAGCCTTGCCGTTGCCGTAGGGGCAGACGTTCTTCTCGAGGCAGACGCGCTGGATGCCGCCCGACAGGTCGGTGGCCCAGGAGATCGCGCCCGGGTTGGCGCCACCGATCCGCTCGATGGTCGCCTTCTCGGCCGGGGTCAGGTCGGCGTCCCAGCCGAGACGCTGGAACATCGCATAGGTGAACTCCGGATAGCCGTCCTGGATCAGGGAGTCCTTGCTCCAGGAGTTCTGCGCCAGCAGCGTCTCGCCGTTGCGCTCGAGGCCGAAGCGCGGACGGAACGTGCCGCCGCCGTCCATCATGCGCTCATTGGTGTTGTAGAGGATGTGCGTGCCGGGATGGCGGAGCTCCGGGGTGCCCCAGCACGGCCAGGGCAGGCCGTAGAAGTCGCCGCCGACGCCCGCCACGTCCTTCGATGCGCGCAGCGTCACGATGTCGAACTTGTCCTGGTTCGCCATGTGCGCCTTGATGCGCTCCGGGGACTGGCCGGTGTAGCCGGTCGACCAGCCACCGCGGTTGATCTCGCGCAGGATCGACTCGGCTTCCGGCTCGTCGCCGTACTTGCCCTTCACCATCTTGATGTTCTTGAACATCTCGTTGGCGAAGCCGAGCTTCTGGGCGAACCTGTAGATGATCCAGTAGTCGGTCGCCGACTCGAAGATCGGCTCGACCACCTTCTCACCCCACTGGATGGACCGGTTCGAGGCGGTGCGGGAGCCGTCGCACTCGAAGTTGGTGCAGGCCGGCAGGACATAGGTGCCGTTGCGCCGGTTGCCGAGCGAGATGAAGTTGGTCGGATGCGGGTCGACCACCACGAGGAGGTCGAGCTTGCCGAGGCCCTCGACCGCTCCGGGCACACGCGGAATGGTATTGCCGCCGTGGCCCATGACGAACATCGCCTTGACGTTGTCCTTCTGGTCCACCTGCTCGGTGGGCAGCAGGGCCGCGTCGAACCAGCGGGTCGACGGGATGCCCGAGACCTCCATGTTCTGGCGCGCCGTGCGGGCTGCACGGCCACCCTTGGCCGGCACCTCGTCGAAACGCGAGACGAAGTAGTCGTAGGGAACTTCCCAGACACGCGACCAGTGACGCCAGGCGCCTTCCACCAGGCCGTAATAGAGCGGCAGGTTGCCGACATCGAGGCCCATGTCGGTCGCACCCTGGACGTTGGTGTGACCGCGGAAGATGTTGGCGCCGGTGCCGGGCGCGCCGACGTTACCGGTCAGCAGCAGCAGGTTGCAGTAGGCGCGGACGTTGGCCGTGCCGACCGTGTGCTGGGTCGCGCCCATGCACCAGATCAGCGTCGAGGGCTTCTCGGTGGCGAAGAGCTTGGCGACCTTCTCGAGCTGGGCGCCGGGAACGCCCGAGACGTCCTCGACGGTCTTCGGATCCCACTTCTCGACTTCCTTCAGCACCTCGTTCATGCCGTAGACGCGCTGGGCGAGGAACTCCTTGTCCTCCCAGCCGTTCTTCACGATGTGCCACATGATGCCCCACATCACCGGAATGTCGGTGCCGGAACGGATGCGGACATACTCGGTGGCATGGGCCGCAGTGCGGGTCATGCGCGGGTCGATGACGATCAGGTTGGCGCGATTGAGCTCCTTGCCGCTGAGCACGTGCTGCAGCGACACCGGATGCGCCTCCGCCGGGTTGCCGCCCATGATGATCATGGTCTTGGCGACGCGGATGTCATTGTAGGAGTTGGTCTGGGCGCCGTAGCCCCAGGTGTTGGCGACGCCGGCCACCGTGGTGGAGTGGCAGATGCGGGCCTGGTGGTCGACGTTGTTGGTGCCCCAGAAGGCGCCGAACTTGCGGAACAGATAGGCCGCCTCGTTGGTGAACTTGGCCGAGCCGAGCATGTAGACGCTGTCGGCGCCCGACTTGGCGCGGATTTCCAGCATCTTGTCGCCGATCTCGTTGAAGGCCTGATCCCACGAGATGCGCTGCCACTGGCCGTTGACCAGCTTCATCGGATACTTCACGCGGCGCTCGCCGAAGACGAGCTCACGCGAGGACGCGCCCTTGGCGCAGTGGGTGCCGCGGTTGATCGGGCTCTCCCAGGCCGGCTCCTGGCCGGTCCAGACGCCGTTCTGCACCTCGGCGATGACGGTGCAGCCCACCGAGCAGTGGGTGCACATGTTCTTCTTCACGGCGATGGCGACGCCCGGCTGGGGGGCGGCGACCGCCTCGGCCTTGCGCACCGCACCGAGCGTCAGCGAGCCGACGGCGATGGCACCCGCGGCCGTGAGGCCGGAGCGGGCGAGGAAGGTACGGCGATCCATCACGCCGGAGGTCAGGCCGCCGGCGAGGCCGGCGAGCCGCGTGCGGGCGGCGTCCTGGGACTTGCGCTTGATCAACATGGGGGAGCGCCCTCTCAGTAGCGATTGGTGCGGTAGAAGGCCTGGACGTGCGCCGAATTGGCCTGATAGCGGGCCTTCGTGCGCTCGTTCCGGTTCTCGCGGGTGGCGGTCTGGGCCTCGGCGGCATCGGCGCCGACGACGACGGCAGCCGCTGCGGCGGAGGTGCCGGCCATGGCTTTCAGGAAGTCTCGGCGGGCCGTCACGAGTGCGTTCGCTTGGTCTTTCGTCGACATGGGTCGCGTCCTCCAGTCTTCTCCCCGGCGCTCAGGCGTCGAAGGAGAAAGCCTCTTCCTCAATGGTCACGAACAGCCGTCCGACCGCGCCGACGGCGGCGTAGAACGGGCGGGTCCGCATGGCTTCGAGATCAGCGAAGAATCGTCCTGCCCAAGGCTTCAGATGCGCCTCGAAGAAGGCCTTCTCCGTCTCGTATCCCTCGCCGATGGAGCGCAGGGCCATGTTGGCCATGACGTCACACAGCAGGGCGATGTGGTCTTCCGGCTCGCGCGTATCGTCCGAACGCAGGATGCCGTGATCGACATAGGACTGCCGCACGGCGGCCAGCGGCCGCTCATGCAGGAAGCCCGTCAGGTAATAGGAGGCATAGGGCAGCAGCTCGCCGCGGCCGACGCCGACGAAGAGGTCGAAGAACTCGCGGTTCACCGCCTCGACGGAGGTGTCGCGGGCCGCCTGGGCCAGGGCCAGATGCGCCATGCCGAGCGGCGAGGCGTCACCCTTGAGTTCGCCGACCTGCTTCAGAACCTCGGCGGTGGGAACCTTGAACAGCAGCAGCGCCAGCATGCCGTACTCGGCGGCCCTCAGCTGATCCATCTCGTCGATCTCGTCCGCAGCAGCTTTCGCCTGCGCGGCGTCCATGGCGACGGCGATGGCGGAGCGGGCTTCCGGATAGAGGTCGGGGCGGAGGATGTGGCGGCCGATGCCGGAGACCTTCTCGACGGCGATCACGCGCTCGGGCGGCACGCGGTTCCAGCTGGACACCGACGGCTGGGAAATACCGAGAGCACGGGCAAGCGCACCGACGCCGCCCACCGCTTTGATGGCCTCTTCCAGTCCCCGTTCACGCACAGCGCGACTGCTTTCCTCTCAATGGGGCGGTGCCTGTTCCGGCACTTGGCGGCCCATAGGCCTGCCCTCATTTGCTTTAGAATAGGTACAAGCTATGACCTGGCAAGGCAAGGCGGCAAAGAGATTTTCAGGCGGGCAAAGCTCCGCCATTGCGCCGCTTCGGCGGCGCTAAATCCTTATCAAAGCCTGAACTTTTGTGCGGCGCAGCAACAGGGGCTGCCGCGGCGGAGGTGGACTCGGCAGGTTCCTCAGGGGAATTGCGGCTTTCCGTCTCCTCCGGCTCGGCGGCGGCCTGGCGAGCATGCTGCGGCGCAGCATCCGCGGGCGCCTCGGCTTGCGACACTATGTCGTGAGCGGATTGTGGATTATTGCCGGCCTCCGACCGCGCCAGGGCACGGTCGAACAGGTCCGCCACTTCGCGGATCATGTCCTTGGTCGTCTCGATCGGCCCGAATCCCGGCGCGGCCCCCGGCGTGTTGTAGTCATAGGCGTAGTCGAGCGCCGGGCTGACATAGTCGCGGATGGCCGGGTCCAGCAGCCACATCCGCTGGAGCGCGGCGTTGCGCAGCGGCGTCGGCACCCAGGGCTGCATGAAGGCGGAGACGCTCTGGCCCGGGACGAGGTCCTCGACCTTCGGCAATTCGGCGATCAGGTCCTCGAGCGTCTTGCCCTCGGGCAGCGCCGGCTCGGCGGCGGCCGGCGGCGTTGGTTCGACGGGGGCGGGCGCGGGTTCGGGCTCGCGCTTCAGCCGCGACCAGCGGGAGAGGAAGCCTTCGCCCTGCGGCGGCGGGACGGCGCGCCTCACGACCGCTTCCCCCGCTCCGCCAGCGCCGGATGGCCGATGCCGAAATCGGGCTCGGCATTGGGATCCTTGCGGTCGCGCTTGCGCTTGTAGAAGGGCTGGTCGACATGATGGGCGTCGATGAAGGCCTGCAGCTCCACCGCAACCTCATGCGGCATGGGCACGGCCTCGACCTTGTCGGTGACCACGTCGACGAAGGCCTCGCCTTCATAAGGGTCGATGGTGGCCCCCGCGACGCCCCAGCCGCCCTCCTGCGACTCGCGCAGGGCCACCCAGACCGAGGGACGCCCCGAGGCCAGGTTGTCGCGATAGTGCGAGGTCTCGCCGGAATGGAGGGTCAGCTCCACCGGTCCGAGATACCAGCGCTCGACGGTGCCCTCCGCGCCGATCCGGGTGCCCGGCGGCACCTCCGGCAGACCGGGCAGCACCGCTTCGGGCAGCCATTCGAAATCGACCCAGGGATTGCTGAGCTTGCGCTTCACGGCGACGATGCCGACGGTCAGGTGGCGAACGGGCATGGCGTTCTCCGTCAGGCGGCGAGCCGGCCGGCCAGCGGCAGGCCGGCGATGAGGTTCTGCGGCTTGACCCTGAGGACCATGTCCTCGGTCAGGGCCATGAGGAGATAGACGGGCTTGCCCGCGAGCTTCGGATCGACGCGGCTCGCATCGGCGAAGTCGAGGCGGAACAGGCCGCAGATGCGGCTCTGCTCGCCGGGGTCCACCGCCTCGCCGCGCCACAGGCGGTTGCCGATCGAGGTCGCCTCGGCGTCGAGGCCGACGAACCAGCGCCAGTCCGCATCCTCCACCCGCTCCACCGCGGCGATGGTGGTCTCGATACCCAGCATGTGGAGGATCCAGGTCTCGAGGACCCGGCACAGCGCCTCGCGGGAGCGCGGGTCGCCGCCGAGGTTGAGCACCATGCTGAAGGCGTCGGAGCGCGACCAGTAGCTCTCGGCCGTCTCGTCGGTCATGACGTCGAGCTCGGCGGCGGCGTCCTTGCCCATCATGGCGGCGAGCGGCGAGGTCGTCATGAGGCTCTGCCGCTCGGCCTCCAGCTCCTCGACCAGTTCGTGGTCGGCGAGCAGCAGCGCACTGTCCTTGAGGCTGCCCTTCTGGGCGCGGAACAGGAGTTCCGCTGCGCGCAGCACGAAGGGGTCCTCGCAGCCGTCGAGGGCGTTGCGCAGGATCAGATGGACGAGCTGGTTGAGGAAGAGGGGCGGGATGCCCTTGGCCCCCCCGCGAACGATGGCGAGATAGGCCGCCTCGATGCTGGCATGGGCGAGCAACCTGTCGCGGAAGCCGATCATGAACTGCCAGTTCTCGCGGGCATCCTCGTCGGCGATGGCCGCGATCATCGCCGTTGTCACCGGGCGGCGCGGCTCGGCCAGCAGCAGCGCGTGCAGCTCGCGCTCGGCGGCACAGGCCTCCGGCGGCGGCACCAGTTCCGGCCGCGCCAGGTAGGCGAGGATCATCTCGTCGCTGATGGCCAGACCGCCGCCCTCGGTGCGGCGGGTCATGTGGTGCCCCGAGGACACCCAGAATTCCTTCACTGTGCGCGTCGCGGGGGTCATCGGCGGGTCGCCATCATGTCGATCAGGTCCACCCGTTCCTCCGGGACATCGTCCACCTCCTCGTGGAAGGTGAAGGCGCGGGCATGGGCGTGCAGGCTGTCGGCGCTGTCATTGCGCTCGCGCCGCTGCAGCACGCGGTACTGTTCGCGGATCTCCCCGCCCTCCTCGCCGCGATGGAGGGCGACAAGCGTGCCTTCGTCGTGCTCGGCGAGCGATGCGGCGAAGGCGATCTCCTCCTTGGCTGCGGCGCGGGCCGCATCGAGCGAGGGGGCGCCGAGCTTGTCGACGAGATGCGCGGCGAGCGCCTCGACGGCCGCCGCGCGCTCCTCCGGCCGGATCGGCTGGACGACCACCAGTGTCGAGAAGCCGAGCGAGTCGACGCCGACGAAGCCTGACCGGAACGCGGCGCGCTCCTTGCCGGCAAGCGCCGCGACATCGCGGCCCCAGAATAGGAAGGAGCCGGTGACGGCCCATTCACCGGGTTCCGCGGCGAGCGGGAAGACGAACGTGTCGGAGGGGTCGAGGCGAATGGTCCGCAGCATCATCACAGGCGCGGCCCTCCGGCGTCGCGGTCGAGCCAGGCGACGGCCTTGAGCCCGTCGAGCAGCGGCACGGTACGGCCGGGCCCGCCGGTCGCCGGCGTGACGACCAGGTCCCCCGCGGGGGAGATAGCGAGCGTGTCGCCCGGCCGGTCCTTGTCGAGCCGCTTCATGTAGTCCTTGAGGATCCGGTCGGGTCCCTCGTTCTGCCAGATGTCGACGAAGCGCATCAGGAAGCGGGCAAAGGCTTCCACCAGCATGGCCGGGCCGACACCCTCGAAGCCCTCCTCGTCGAGGGCGGTGGCGTTGGGCACCTTTCCGGGCTCCATCAGCCCGGCGAAGGACACCCGGACGGTGGCGGAGAAGACCAGCCAGTCCGGAACCTCGTTCTCGCCGCAGCGCTTCGGCCAGCCGAGCCGGCCACCGCCGACAAGGCCACCGTCGAAGCGGATCGTGTCGGGGAAGGCGATGCCGACGCTGCGCTCCGGCGGGCAGAGCGAGGCGATGGCGTCCGCCGTCGCGGCCATGCCCATGAAGACGGCCTTGCGCGCCTCGGCGAGCGGCTCTTCCGGCTCCAGCACGACGGCGAACTCGGCCATGTCGAAACGCCGCACCCAGACGAGCGTGCCGGCGCCCTCCTCGCCCGCGGTGCGGCAGGCATGGGCGAAAGCGTCGCCGGATTCGCGCAAGGCCACCGCCCGGAAGCCCGGCGGCAGGTCGAGGGTCGAGGGCGTGCGCAGCGTGACGAGGGCCATGGGACCTTCAGGGGGCGGCGGCCCTTCTGACGGGCCGGTCTGGTTCTTTGGACTGCTTCCAATATATGAAGACACCAAGCGGCGGGAAGAGCCGCGGGTCGGAGAGTGAAATGACGGCAGCCACCACGTTCCTCTGCTCCTGCGAGGAGACCATGCCGCTGCATGGCGAGACGGTGGCCAAGGCCTGCCGCACCAAGGTGCGCACGGCCGACCAGCTCTGCCGCAAGGAACTCGATTTCTTCAAGGCCGTGCTGGCGCAGGAGAGCGACGTGCTCGTCGCCTGCACCCAGGAGGCGCCGCTCTTCACCGAAACCGCCGAGGACATGGGCTTTGCCGGCCGGCTGGCCTTCGCCAATGTGCGCGAGCAGGCGGGCTGGTCGGGTGGCGCGCGCGAGGCCGGTCCGAAGACCGCGGCGCTCCTCGCCGCGGCCTCCGAGGAGATGCCGCCGATCCAGGCGGTGACGCTGGAATCGAAGGGCGTCGCCCTCGTCTATGGCCGCGACGAGGTCGCCATCGAGGCCGCCCGCCGCCTCTCCGAAACCCTCGACGTCACCGTGCTGCTGACGCGGCCCGAGGCGGTGACTCCGCCCTCCACCACCGATTTTCCCGTGGTGAAGGGCACGATCTCCGTCGCCCGCGGCCATCTCGGTGCCTTCGAACTGGTGGTCGACGACTATGCGCTGCCGTCGCCCGCCTCGCGCCGCGCCTATGTCTGGCAGGCGCCGCGCAACGGCGCCTCCTCCACCTCCGACATCGTCATCGACCTCTCCGGCGGGATACCGCTCTTCCCTGCCGCCGAACTGCGCCCCGGCTACCTGCGCGCCGACCCGCGCGATCCCGCCGCGGTCGAGCGGCTGATCGGCGAGGCCTCCGGGCTCGTCGGCACCTTCGACAAGCCGCGCTTCGTCCAGTTCGAGGCCTCGCTCTGCGCCCATTCCCGCTCGAAGATCACCGGCTGCACCCGCTGCCTCGACCTCTGCCCGACCGGCGCCATCACCCCGGATGGCGACCATGTCGCTATCGATCCGGCCATCTGCGCCGGCTGCGGTCAGTGCGCCGCCGCCTGCCCGACGGGGGCTGCCTCCTACGCCCTGCCGCCCGTTGATGCGCTGATGCGTCGCATGCGCGCCCTCGTCACCACCTACCAGGCGGCGGGCGGCACCGGCGCCGTCATCCTGCTGCATGACGGGGACCACGGCCTGCCGCTCATCGACATGCTCGCCCGCTACGGTGACGGACTGCCGGCCCATGTCCTGCCTTTGCAGGTCAACGAGGTGACGCAGGTGGGTCCCGAAATGCTCGCCGGCGCCTTCGCCTATGGCGTCGCCGGCATCGCCGTGCTGACCCGCGCCAAGCCGAAGCATGACCTGCTCGGCCTGCAGCGCACCCTCGCCACCACCCGCACCATCCTCTCGGCCCTCGGCTATGGCGCCGACGTACTGCGCCTGGTCGAGACCGACGATCCCGACGCGCTCGGCTCTTTCCTCGCCGTGCCCTTCGCCGGCACGCCGACGGCCAAGCCCGCGAGCTTCCTCCCCATGGGCGCCAAGCGCGGCCTGCTCGAACTCTCCTTCCAGGAGCTCCATGCCGCCGCCCCCGCGCCGGTCGACGTCATCCCGCTGGAGAAGGGCGCCCCCTTCGGCAAGGCGCAGGTCAATGTCGAGGCCTGCACGCTGTGCCTGTCCTGCGTCTCTGCCTGCCCGACCGGTGCGCTGTCGGACAATCCCGACAAGCCGATGCTGCGCTTCTCCGAGAGCCTCTGCGTCCAGTGCGGCCTGTGCGAGCAGACCTGCCCCGAGGACGCCATCGACCTCGTCGCCCAGCTCGATTTCGTCGCCTGGCGCGAGCCCAAGCGGCTGGTGAAGGAGGAGGAGCCCTTCCACTGCACCCAGTGCAACAAGGCCTTCGGCACCCGCTCCACCATCGAGCGCATCGCCGCCAAGCTCGAGGGGCACTGGATGTTCTCCGGCGCCAATGCCGCGCGCCGCGAGGCGCTGTTCATGTGCGAGGACTGCCGCGTCGAGCGCGTCGTCAACGAGAGCTTCGACCCCTATGGCGCGCCGGAGCGGCCGCGGGTGCGCACCACCGAGGACTATCTGGCCGAGGTCAAGGCGGGGAACGACGGGCTCAACTGAGCCCGCTCACTCCGCCCCGGTCGCCTTGGCGATGAAGTCGACGAGGTCCTTCAGGTCCTCCGGGTCGGTCACCCGCTGTTCCGGCATCTTGGTGCCGGGCGTATAGGCCATCGGCCCGATCTCGAAGAGACGGGCGATGGTCTCCTTGGTCCAGACGATGTCCATGCCCCGCAGCGCCGGCGAATAGTCGTAGCCGGGCGCCGTGCCGATGCGGCGGCCGATGACGCCGTGCAGGGTCGGCCCGGCGCGGTTGCCGCCGTCCGGATCGAGCGTGTGGCAGGCGGCGCAGGCGCGGAACACCTCCGCCCCCGGATGGTCGGCCAGCCGCGCCAGTGCCTCGGACGGCTTCGCCATGATGACCGCGCCGATATGCTCGCCGGTCGAGGCTAGCCAGCGGCGCACGAGGCGGTCGCCGCCGCCGGTGAGCAGTTCCTCCGTCCCCGGCCGGAAGGCCAGCGACCAGACCGGCAGGCCCGGCCCCACCAGCACCCGCTCGACGGCGAGGGTCGCGCGGTCGATGATGGCAACGGAGCCGCGGATGCCGGCTGCGGCGATGCGTTTGCCGTCCGGCGACAGCCCCACCGCGACGATCGGCGTCTCGGCGGCGCGGATCTCGCCGCGCTGCTGACCCGTCCCCGACAGGACCACGACGCGGCCGTCGGCCAGGCCGGCGGCGATCTCGCCATCCGCCGCGACCGCCAGCGCATTAACCGGCAGGCCGAGCTCCACGACGCGATCCGTGCCGCCATCGAGGGGAACGAAGCGCAGCGCGCCATCATGGCCGCCAGTGACGATGCTGCGACCATCCGGCGCAAAGCCGACGGCGTTGAGCGGCCCGCGCTGGGTGGTCGCGACCCGCGCCGCGCCGCCGCTGAGCGGGGCAAGGCGGACCGTGCCGTCCCAGGACGCCGAGGCCAGACGTTGACCATCGGGCGAGAGCGCGAGCGCGGCGACAGGCGCCTCGTGGGTGACAGGCCGCGCCTCCGGCTCCGCCCGGCCGATGCGCCAGAGCAATATGCGCCCATCCTCGCCGGCGGTGGCGAAGCGGCCGTCGGGAAGCGCGGCCACGGCGTTGACCGAGCTGTCATGGCCGCGCAGCACGGTGACCGCGAGGCCCTGCTCGATGTCCCACAGGATGGCCGAGGAATCGAAGGAGCCGGAGAGGGCGAGGCGCCCGTCGGGCGCGACGGCGAGCGCCCGCACCGGCCCGCCATGGCCGCGCATCTCCTGCGCTGCGGCGGGAGCGGCAAGAGCGAGAGCGGCGGCCGCAAGGGCCATGGCGACGGACGTGGAGAGGCGACGGAAGCGGGGGAACGACAGCATGCCCGACATCTAACGCCCCTGTTCGCCAAGGCAATCCTGTCATCGCCTCCCGCCCCCCGAGCGGCCTGATTGACCTTCTCGCCATCCCGCGCGATGGATCGCCGCAAGGGCCAGAACCTGAGAGCCCGCGACAGTGCCGGAGGGGAGCCATGGCCCGCACCATCGAGGGTGAGTGGGACTACATTGTCTGCGGGGCCGGTACGGCAGGCTGCCTCATGGCGAACCGCCTCTCCGCCGACCGCCGCAACCGCGTCATGCTGCTGGAGGCCGGCACCAAGGATGACTGGATCTGGTTCCACATCCCCGTCGGCTATCTCTTCGCCATCAACAATCCGCGCGCCGACTGGATGTTCAGGACCGAGGCCGAGCCCGGTCTCAACGGCCGCTCGCTCATCTATCCCCGCGGCAAGGTGATCGGCGGCTCCTCCGCCATCAATGCCATGATCACCATGCGCGGCCAGAGCGCCGACTATGACCACTGGCGCCAGCTCGGCCTCACCGGCTGGGGCTGGGACGACGTGAAGCCGCTCTTTGTCGGCCTGGAGGACCATTTCCTGGGGCAGAGCGAGCACCACGGCACCGGCGGCAACTGGCGCGTCGAGGCGCCACGGGTGCGCTGGGACCTGCTCGACAAGGTGCGCGAGGCGGCGGTCCAGATGGGCGTGCGCCCGCTCGACGACTTCAACACCGGCGACAACGAGGGCGCCGCCTATTTCCACGTCAACCAGAAGAAGGGCCTGCGCTGGTCGGCGGCGCGCGGCTTCATCAAGCCCATCATCGACCAGCGCGACAATCTCGACCTGCTCTCGGGCGTCCTCGTCGAGAAGGTGATCGTCGAGGAGGGCCGCGCCAAGGCCGTGCAGATCCGCCAGGGCGGCGAGAGCGTCATCCTGCGCTGCCGTGGCGAGGTGGTGCTGACCGCCGGCTCCATCGGCTCGACGCAGATCCTCGAGCTCTCCGGCATCGGCCATGGCGACGTGCTGTCGTGCCACGGCATCCCGGTGGTGAAGGAGAAGCCCGGCGTCGGCGGCAACCTGCAGGACCACCTGCAGATCCGCGCCATCTACAAGGTCCAGGGCATCAAGACGCTGAACGAGACCTACCACAACCTCGTCAAGCGCGGCCTGATGGGCCTCGAATATCTGGTGCGACGCACCGGCCCCCTGACCATGGCGCCGAGCCAGCTCGGCATCTTCACCCGCTCCGACCCCTCCCAGGAGCGGGCCAACATCCAGTTCCACGTCCAGCCCTTGTCGCTCGACAAGTTCGGCGACCCGCTGCACCGCTTCCCCGCCGTGACGGTGGCGCCGTGCAACCTGCGCCCCACCTCGCGCGGCTCGGTGCATATCCGTTCAGCCGACCCGACCGACAAGCCGATCATCGCGCCGAATTATCTCGCGACCGACGAGGACCGGAAGGTGGCGGCGGATTCGCTGCGGGTGACGCGGCGTCTGATGAGCCAGCCGGCGCTCGCCCCCTACCGCCCCGAGGAATTCCTGCCCGGCCCGGTCATCGGCGACGATGCGGAGAGCCTCGCCAGGGCCGCCGGCGATATCGGCACGACCATCTTCCATCCCGTGGGGACGGCGAAGATGGGCCTTGCCTCCGATCCGATGGCCGTGGTGGACGAGCGCCTGCGCGTGATCGGCGTGGAGGGGCTGCGCGTGGCCGATGCCTCGGTCATGCCGACCATCACCTCCGGCAACACCAACACGCCGACGCTGATGATCGCCGAGAAGGGCGCCAAGATGATTCTGGAGGACGGGAAGAGGTAGGGGGGGCGTTGAGCAATGCCCCTCACCCTTCCCTCTCCCCGCAAGCGGGGAGAGGGGGACGTCGACGTCGCGATCGTTCGGAAGAGACGAGCCAGGCCCAACCGTTGCCGAAAGACTCGCGACGCTGTTGCCCCCTCTCCCCGCTTGCGGGGAGAGGGAAGGGTGAGGGGCCATCGTGAGAAAAGCTAAGCGGCCATTCGGCCAGCCGACGTCCGGTCTTCTCACCCCTTCAGGATCGCCTCGACCGTCTCTTGTACCTCGAGCGCTTCCGGGAGCGTCGCGAGATGGAACGCCTCGCCGCGCACCAGCGCCGCGACGCCCTCGAGCTGCCGGCGCAGCACCAGCGGTCGGATCTTCTCGTTGGGCAGCGCCTCCGGGTCGGGCTGCCAGGCGCCCTCGGGCGTCCGCCGCTCGGCGAAGGACCAGTCGCGCAGGCGCACCGCGCCGGCCGTGCCCTCGATGGTCCAGGTGTTGTGGTCGTCCTTGGCGGTGGTCCCGACGCTCCCCGCCAGCGTCACCGGCAGGCTGCCGGCGACGAGCGTGCCGGCGATCTTGCGTTCGGACTTGCCGGCCTCCGGGAACTCCGCCGTCGCCTTGAGGCCGGTCAGCGGCCCGCCGAGCCGGCGCGACAGGAAGAGGAAATGCGACACCACCTCGCGGGTGAAGCCGCCCTCGGCCGGCCCGTCGAGCCAGGAGGCGGCATCGCGCTGCCAGGAGCGCGGCCAGGTCGCGAAGGACACCTCAATGGCGATGCGCTGCGGCGTGCCGATCGCGCCTTCGGCGATCCAGCGCTGCAGGGTTGCCACGGCGAAGGAGGAGGCGAAGGGGAAGTTCACCGCCCCGCGTCCGCCGGCCTCCGCCACGAAGGCGCGGGCATCCGTCAGGTCCACCGCCAGCGGCTTCTCGCAGAACACCGCCTTGCCGAGCGCCAGCGCCGTGCGGGCATGGGCAAGGTGGGAGGAGGGGGGCGAGGCGACGTAGAGGCAGTCGCTCGCCGCCGCCACCGCCTCGGGACCGCCAAGCCGCGGTACGCCCGGATGGGCGGCCGCGATGCGCGCCATCGCCGCCTCCGAGGGGTCCCAGATGCCGGCGATACGAACGACATCCGCCGCATGGGCGAGGGCGGCGCCAAGAAGACGCTCGCCCATGATCCCCGCGCCGACGATGCCCAGCGAAACCGGGCCCGGCGCAACCTTCTGCTGTGTCACGGGATCCGCCTCAGGCCGGCATCGCCGTCTCGACGATCTTGGCGAGATAGCTGGTGCCCGTCGGGATCGCGTTGTCGTCGAAATTGTAGGCGGGGTGGTGGCAGGCGGCGGTGTCGCCGTTGCCGAGGAAGATGTAGCAGCCCGGCCGCTCGTTGAGCATGTAGGAGAAGTCCTCCGCGCCCATCAGCGGCGGCGTCTCCGGGTCGACCTTGTCGGCGCCGACGACGGACTGGGCGACCTTCACCGCAAAGTCGGTCTGGTCGGAATGGTTGAAGGTGACGGGATAGCCGCGCTGGTAGTTGATCGTGCCGACACAGCCCATGCCCTTCGCGACGTTCTCGACCAGCTCCTTCATGCGGGCCTCGACGAGGTCCTGGATCTCCGGCTTGAAGGTGCGCACCGTGCCGAGCATCCGCAGCGTCTGCGGGATGACGTTGAAGGCCTCGCCCGCCTTCACCGAGGTGATGGAGATCACTGCGCTCTCGATCGGGTCGACATTCCGCGAGACGATGGTCTGCATCGCAAGGCCGATGGCGAAGCCCGCCTGGACCGGATCGACGCAGAGGTGCGGCATGGCGCCGTGGCCGCCCTTGCCCTCGATGTCGATGATGAAGCGGTCGGCCGCGGCCATGGCCGGACCCTTGCGCACGGCGAAATGGCCGACGGGAATGCCCGGCATGTTGTGCAGGCCATAGACCTCCTGGATTCCCCAGCGGGTCATCAGGCCATCCTTGACCATGGCGTCGCCGCCGCCGCCGCCCTCTTCCGCCGGCTGGAAGATCATGATGGCGGTGCCGTCGAAATTGCGGGTCTCGGCGAGGTACTTGGCGGCGCCGAGCAGCATGGCGGTGTGGCCGTCATGGCCACAGGCATGCATCTTCCCCGGAACCTTCGACTTGTAGGGGAGGTTGGTCGCCTCCTCGATGGGCAGGGCGTCCATGTCGGCGCGCACACCGACGACCTTGCCCGATGCGGTCTTGCGGCCCTTGATCACCGCCACGACGCCAGTCTGGCCGATGCCGGAGACCACCTCGTCGCAGCCGAATTCCTTGAGCTTCTGCTCGACGATGCCGGCGGTGCGATGCACGTCGTAGAGCAGCTCCGGGTTCTCATGGAAGTCACGCCGCCAGGCGGTGATCTCGTCGTGGAGGTCGGCGACGCGGTTGATGATCGGCATGGAAAGGCTCCGGAACGGCGATGCGAAGGCGGGAGGCTAGCGCGGCAGGAGCGCCGAGGCGAGGGGGAAGGTGGGAGGCGGGGATGCGTGGCGCATTCACCTCTCCCCGGCGGGGAGAGGTCGACGAGCGAGAGCGAGGCGGGTGAGGAGGAGAGCGAAACACGGCCAGCGCTTGGCCCCCTCGCCCGGCCTTCGGCCGACCTCTCCCCGCCGGGGAGAGGTGAGCGTCAGCCGCCCCCTCACGCCGGCATGCGGCTCTCGACCAGCTTCGCCCAGTAGCTCATGCCCAGCGGGATGATCTCGTCGTTGAAGTCGTAAGCCGGGTGGTGGACCGAGGCCGTGTCGCCCTGGCCGATCATGATGAAGGCGCCGGGGCGGGCCTGCAGCATGTAGGAGAAATCCTCGCCGCCCATGATCTGCGGCGCGTCGTCGTTCACCGCCTTCTCGCCCACCACGGCGGCCGCCGCGGCGACCGCATGCGGCGTATGGGCGGGATCGTTGACGGTGGCCGGCACGACCCGCACATGCTCCACCGTGGCCGTGGCGCCGAAGACGGCAGCAGTCGTCTCGGCGACCTCTTTCAGCCGCCTCTCGATGAAGTCCCGCACCTCGCCGTCATGGGTGCGCACCGTGCCGCGCAGCTCGGCGGTCTGCGGGATGACATTGTTGGTGAAGCCGGCATTGAAGGCGCAGATGGAGATGACGGCGCTCTTCAGCGGGTCGATGTTGCGGGCGACGATCGACTGCACCGCCACCACGATGTGGGAGGCGACGAGGATGGTGTCGATGGACTGGTGCGGCCGCGCCGCGTGGCCGCCCTTGCCCTCCACATGGATGCGGAAATTGTCCACCGCCGCCAGCATCGGGCCGGGGCGGATGGCGAACTGGCCGACGGGAAGGCCCGGCGCATTGTGCATGCCATAGACCTCCTGGATGCCGAAGCGCTCCATCATGCCGTCGAGCACCATGGCCTCGCCGCCCTTCTCGCCCTCTTCCGCCGGCTGGAAGATGACCGCGACCGTGCCGTCGAAATTGCGGGTCTCGGCGAGGTATTTGGCAGCGCCGAGCAGCATGGCGGTGTGGCCGTCATGGCCGCAGGCGTGCATCTTCCCCGGCACCTTGGAGGCATGCGGCAGGCCGGTGATCTCGGTCAGCGGCAGCGCGTCCATGTCGGCGCGCAGGCCCACCACCTTGCCGGAGCCATGGGCCTTGCCGCGGATGATGCCGACCACGCCGGTGCGGCCGATGCCGGTCACCACCTCGTCGCAGCCGAACTCGCGCAGCTTGTCGGCGACGATGCCGGCGGTGCGGTGCACGTCGAACTGCAGCTCCGGATATTCGTGGATGTCGCGGCGCCAGGCGGTGACCTCCTCGTGGAGGGCGGCAATGCGGTTGACGATGGGCATGGGCGTGGTCCTGCGGAAGGGAGGGCGACCGGCACGGCACCGCCGCGCCGGATCAGGCGTCAGGCGGCAAGGCGGCTCTCGACGAGCTTCGCCCAGTAGCTCATGCCGATGGGGATGATCTCGTCGTTGAAGTCATAGGCCGGGTGGTGGACCGAGGCCGTGTCGCCCTGGCCGATGAAGATGAAGGCGCCGGGACGGGCCTCCAGCATGAAGGAGAAATCCTCGCCGCCCATGACCGGGACGGTGTCGCGGTTGACGCCATCCTCGCCGACCACGGAGGCCGCCGCGTCACCGGCGAAGATGGCGTTGTCGGCATGGTTCCGGGTCACCGGATAGTCGCGGAAATAGGTGAGCTTGGCCGTGCCGCCATACATGGCCGCGGTGCCCTCGACGATCTGGTGCAGGCGCTTCTCGACGAGGTCGCGCATCTCGGGGGTCAGCGTGCGCACCGTGCCGAGCAGCGTCGCCGTCTGCGGGATGACATTGTCGGTGAAGCCGGCATTGAAGGCGCAGATGGAGACGACCGCGTTGCCGAGCGGGTCGACGTTGCGCGAGACGATCGACTGGACGTTGGTGACGATCTGCGAGGCGATCAGGATCGTGTCGACGGCGAGATGGGGCTTGGCGGCATGGCCGCCCTTGCCCTCGACGTCGATCTGGATGCGGTCGGCGGCCGCCATCAGCGGGCCGGCGCGCAGCGCGAACTTGCCCACCGGCAGGCCCGGCGCGTTGTGCATGCCATAGACCTCCTGGATGCCGAAGCGGTCCATCATGCCGTCATTGACCATCTCGCGGCCGCCGCCGCCGCCCTCCTCGGCCGGCTGGAAGATGACCGCGACCGTGCCGTCGAAATTGCGCGTCTCGGCGAGGTACTTGGCAGCGCCCAGCAGCATGGCGGTGTGGCCGTCATGGCCGCAGGCATGCATCTTCCCCGGCACCTTGGAGGCGTGCGGCAGGCCGGTAATCTCGGTCAGCGGCAGCGCGTCCATGTCGGCGCGCAGGCCGATCACCTTGCCCGAGCCGGTGTTGCGGCCCTTGATGATGCCGACGACGCCGGTCTTGCCGATGCCGCCGACCACCTCGTCGCAGCCGAATTCCTTGAGCTTGTCGGCGACGATGCCGGCGGTGCGGTGCACGTCGAACATCAGCTCAGGGTTCTCGTGCAGGTCGCGGCGCCAGGCGGTGACCTCGTCATGGAGGGAGGCGATGCGATTGTTGATGGGCATGATCTGTCTCCGGATCGAGGGTGCCGCTCAGGCGGGCATGCGGGTTTCGACGAGCCTTGCCCAATAGCTCATGCCGATGGGCAGGATCTCGTCATTGAAGTCGTATGAGGGATGATGAAGGCCAAATTCCCCACCCTGGCCGATGCCGACCATGCAGCCCGGGCGCTCCTCCAGCATGAAGGCGAAATCCTCGCCCCCCATTGGCGGCGGCACGTCCCGCCAGACCCCCGGTTCACCGACCACCGAGGCTGCCGCGAGGGCCGCGGCGGCGCTTTCGGCCGCGGTGTTGAGGACGCTCGGACAGGCCCGCTCGTAGGCGACTGTCGCGGTCGCGCCATAGGCTGCGGCCGTGCCCGACACCACCGCGTTCAGCCGCGCCTCGACCTGGTCCTGCACCGCCCGGGAGAGGGTCCTGACCGTCCCCTTCAGGACTGCCGCATGGGGGATCACGTTGTTCGCCGCTCCCGTTTCGACCGAGCAGAGCGACACGACGACGGCGGCGAGCGGGTCGATCGAACGCGAGGCGATCGATTGCACGGCGATCACCGTCTGGGCGGCGACAAGCAGCGTGTCGACGGCGATGTGGGGCTTCGCGGCATGGCCGCCCTTGCCCTCGATGCGGATATCGATCCAGTCGACGGCGGCGCTTGCGGCCCCGGTGATCACCTGGATCGAACCGACGGGGTCCTGGCTGTTGTGCATGCCGTAGACCTCCTGCACGCCGAACCGCTCCATCAGGCCGTCGGCGACCATCGCCCGTGCGCCGTGGCCACCCTCCTCGTCCGGCTGGAAGATCAGCGCGACCGTGCCATCGAAATTGCGCGTCTCCGCGAGATACTGCCCCGCGCCAAGCAGCATGGCCATGTGCCCGTCATGCCCGCAGGCGTGCATGCGCCCGGGAACGGTGGAGGCGTGGGCGGCGCCGCTGGTCTCGTGGATGGGCAGGGCATCCATGTCGCTCCGCAGGCCGATCACACGTCCGGACCGGTCGGAGCGGCCACGGATGATGCCCACGACGCCGCTGCGGCCGATCCCCGTCACGACGTCGTCGCAACCGAAGGCCCGGAGCTTATCGGCCACCACCGAGGCCGTCCGCGGCAGGTCGAAACCGAGCTCGGGATGCCGATGGAAGTCCCGCCGCCAGGCGGTGACCTCCTCGTGCAACGCGGCGATGCGGTTGATGATGGGCACGATGGTCCGAGGCCTCAGGCGGGCATGCGGGTTTCGACCAGACGCGCCCAGTAGCTCATGCCGATGGGCAGGATCTCGTCGTTGAAGTCATAGGCGGGGTGGTGGACGTATTGGCCGTCCCCCTGTCCGATCGAGACCATGCAGCCTGGACGGGCGTTCAGCATGAAGGAAAAGTCCTCGCTACCCATAGACGGGGGAAAGTCGGTGGCGATGTTGGACTCGCCGACGACGGAGGCTGCGGCCGCGATGGCATAGTCGGTCTCGGCCGGATGGTTCACGACCGCCGGGCAGCCGCGGGTGTAGGTCAACTCTGCTTTGGCGCCGAAAAGCGCTGCGGTGCCTTCGGCGATCTCCTTGAGGCGTCGCTCGATCATGTCCTGGATGGCCGGATCAAAGGTGCGCACCGTACCCCTCAGTTCGGCCGTCTGCGGGATAACATTGTTGGTGAAGCCGGCGTTGAAGGCGCAGATCGAGATCACCGCCTGTCCGAGGGGGTCGACATTGCGCGAGGCCACCGACTGGATGGCCACCACGATATGCGAGGCGACAAGGATCGTATCGACTGCGAGGTGGGGTTTTGCGGCATGGCCTCCCTTCCCTTCGACGCGAATAGCGATCAGATCGGCAGCGGCGCTGCGTGGGCCCGCGCGCATGGCGAAGGTCCCGACAGGGCGGCCAACCGCATTGTGCATCCCATAGACCTCCTGGACGCCGAAGCGGTCCATCAGCCCGTCGGCGACCATTGCGCGGGCGCCGCCGCCGCCCTCTTCCGCCGGCTGGAAGATGAGGATGGCGGTGCCGTCGAAGTTGCGCGTCTCGGCGAGATACTTGCCCGCCCCGAGCAGCATGGCCATGTGCCCGTCATGGCCGCAGGCGTGCATCTTGCCCGGAACGGTCGAGGCCCAGGGCGCGCCGGTGATCTCGGTCAGCGGCAGCGCGTCCATGTCGGAGCGCAGGCCGACCACCCGGCCAGACCCGGTGCTCTTGCCGCGGATGACGCCGACGACGCCGGTGCGGCCGATCCCGGTCACCACCTCATCGCAGCCGAATTCGCGCAGCCTGTCGGCGACGATGGCGGAGGTGCGCGGCAGGTCGAACTGCAATTCGGGATGCTGATGGAAATCACGACGCCACGCCGTGGCCTCCTCGTGAAGGCCGGCGATGCGATTGACGATAGGCATGGATGTGTCCCGAGGGAGAAAGGGCAACAGAACCGGAGTGGGCCGGGCCGGTCAACAGGCTGCCATGCGATGGCCTCCCCTTGACGTGCATGGCTGCCATCGGCTCCTTCGGCAGATGACCCTCTCCAGCATCCAGCTCCTCGAGCGCCTTGTCGGCTTCCCCTCGGTTTCCGACGCCAGCAATCTCGATCTCGTGGACTACATCCGCGACTATCTCGCGGGCCATGGCGTCGCGTGCGAGATCGTGCCGATGCCGGACGGCCGCAACGCCAATATCTGGGCGACGATCGGCCCGAAGGTGGACGGCGGCATCGTGCTCTCCGGCCATCTCGACGTCGTGCCGGTCGAGGGCCAGCCCTGGACCACCGACCCCTTCACCCTCACGGCCAAGGGCGACAAGCTCTACGGCCGCGGCGCCTGTGACATGAAGGGCTTCGACGCCTGCGTGCTCGCCGCCGTGCCGGCCATGGTCGCCGCCGACCTCAAGCGCCCCATCCACATCTGCCTCACCGCGGATGAGGAGATCCGCATGGACGGCGCCCGCGCCCTCATCGCGCGGCTCGGCCAGGACTGGACGCGTCCCTCCGCCTGCATCGTCGGCGAGCCCAGCCGCATGAAGGTGGTCACCGGCCACAAGGGCTATATGCGGATCGACACCCATGTGCGCGGCCACGAGGTCCATTCCTCGCAGCGCTACAACGGCGTCTCCGCCGTCTTCGTCGCCGCCCGCCTCGTCAGCTGGATGGAGGACCGGGACCTGCGGAACAAGGCCGAAGCCGAGGCGAATGGCGGTGTGCCCTATTTCGATCCGGGCTGGACCATGCTGCATGTCGGCACGATCCAGGGCGGAACGGCGCACAACATCACCGCGCTCGATGCCCATTTCGTCACCGGCATCCGTGTCGTCCCCGGCGATGATGGCGAGCGCTATGTGCGGGAGTACGAGGATTTCGTCCGCCGCGAGATCGAGCCGGCCATGAAGGCCGTGCATCCGGATGCGGGCGTGAGGATCACCTGGCGGGTCGGTGGGCAGCCGCTGGTGCGCGAGGAAGACGGCGAGGCCGAGCGCATCGCCCGCCGCCTCACCGGCGACAACGGTATCCAGGTCGTGCCCTATGGGGCGGAAGCCGGCCTGTTCCAGACCGCCGGCATCTCCACCGTCATCTGCGGTCCCGGCGACATCGCCCAGGCGCACCAGCCGGACGAGTGGATTGAAGTGGCCGAACTCGCGCGCTGCGACGCCTTCATCGCCGGCCTCATCCGCGAGTGCAGCCGCTAGAGGCGTATTAGGGACCAGGAATGCCCCACCCTTACCCTCCCCTCTGCCGAGGGGAGGGGGACCACCGCGTTGCGCGGGGTGGGTGACGGTCGCGCCAGGCCCAGCCGCTTCGATCGGGCGGGACGTCGAAGTCCCCCTCCCCTCGGCAGAGGGGAGGGTAAGGGTGGGGCATCGAGACTGAACGCCGACCCCCAACAAAAAACCCTCCCCGCCGGAGCGGGGAGGGCGAAGAGCGAGGCGTGAGACCTCAGCGCTGGCGGGCCACGATCCGCGCCTGGATGCCGTCATAGACGCCCTGCGGGATGATGTTCTTGCGCACGAGCTCGTCCTTGCCGCGATAGGGGCGGCCGGCGATGATCGCCTTGGCGCGCGCCTCGCCGATGCCCGGAAGGACCCGCAGCTCGGCTTCCGTCGCCGAATTGATGTCGATGAGCTGGACGGCCGGGGTCGTCGCCGCGGGCGCGGGCGTGGCCGCCGGGGCCGGAGCCGCGGTCGCCGGGGCGGTCGGTGCCGGACGGGTGGCCGGTGTCGTCGAGGGCTGGGTGGCGGTCTGGGCCATCGCGGCGGTGCCGGCGATGCCGAGGGCGGCGGCGAGCATCAGGGTCTTCAGCATGGCGTGTCCTTCCGGTGCAGCCGACGGGCCCGCTTGAGCGAACCACCTGATCGGCTGGTGAGATCAGAACACCACTGGTTCTTGTCGCTGAAAAGACCGGTTTCTGCTCGCGGGGTGGCGGATCGCTGAACGGCAGACAACAGAGGAGGGGGGTGCGACGGCGAGCCGCAGTCGAAAATGAATGTTCATTCTCTTTTCAATTGCGTCGTCTCCTGTCTCATCGTAAGGCTGCGCACACTGAAGGAGCCCCATGCCCCGCATTGCCGAGACCCAGCGCACCGACCGCAAGGTCGCGATCCTCGACGCCGCCGAGCGCTGCTTCGTACGCTCCGGATTCCACGGCGCCTCCATGGCCGAGATTTGCGCCGAGGCGGGCATGAGCCCGGGCAACCTCTACCGCTACTTCCCCTCCAAGGAAGCGATGATCGAGGGCCTGTGCGAGCGCGACTTCGACGAGATCGGCCAGGGTTTCGCGGCCCTGTCGCATACGACGGACATCTGGGGAGCCTTCGAGGTCCTGGCGCGTCATCACATGGTCGAGGAACCGCGCGAGAGCTGCATGCTCTGGGTCGAGATCATGTCGGAGGTGTCGCGCAATCCGCAGATCGGCGCCCTGCGTAGGAGGATCGACGCGTTCATCGCGGAGAACATCCGCTTCGCTCTCACGGTGGCGCGCGACCGGGGCCAGACCGCCCCCGAGGCTGACCTGGAGCGCGCCGTGCAGTTCCTCATCACCTTCGGCGACGGCCTGATGCTGCGCCGGGCCCGCGATCCCTCCTTCGATCCACGCCCCCACGTGGCGCTGATGTTCGACGTCCTGCGCGACATGCTGCTGCCATCCACCGCGCCCACTTCCGCTAAGGCCTTCGCCCCATGATCTTCACCCCGACCCGCCTGACGCTGCCCATCGCTGCGGTTCTGGTCGCGCTCGCAGGCACCGCCGCTGCGCAGACCGCTGCGCCCTCGGTGACGGTGGCGACCGCCACCCGCCAGGAACTGCGCGAGACCGTTGTCGCCAGCGGCTCCTTCGTGGCGCGCGAGGAGATCCTCGTCGCCCCCGAGGTCGACGGCCTCACGGTGGTCGAGATCCTCGCCGAGGAGGGCGACCGGGTCGCCGCCGGCCAGGTCCTCGCCCGCCTCAACCGCGAGATGCTGGACGTGCAACTGGCCCAGAATGCCGCGCAGATCTCCCGCGCCGCGGCTGCCGTGGCCCAGGCGAAGTCGCAGATCGCCGAGGCGACCGCTTCCCGCACCCTCGCTGAGCAGCAGCTCGAGCGCACCCAGCAGCTCCAGCGCACCGGCTCCGCCACCAATGACGTGCTCGACCAGCGCACCACCGCGGCCCGCACCGCCGGGGCCCGCGTGGAGTCGGCGACCAATGCCCTCGCCCTTGCCGAGGCCGACCTCGTTCTCGCCCGCGCCCAGCGCCGCGACATCGAGCTGAGGATCGCCCGCACCGAGATCAAGGCGAAGGTCGGCGGCACGGTTTCGCGCCGCACGGCCCGCCTCGGCGCGCTGGCTCCCGCCGCAGGCGATCCGCTCTTCCGCATCATCGCCGAGAGCCAGGTCGAGCTGGAGGCCGACGTGCCCGAGACGACGCTCGCGCGCATGCGCCCCGGCCAGCCCGCCGAGATCGACGCGGCCGGCTATGCCGCGCCGCTGCCCGGCCGCGTCCGCCTCGTCGCTCCGGAGGTGAACCGCAGCAACCGTCTCGGCCGCGTCCGTGTCACCCTGACCGGCACCGACCGGCCGCCGCTCGGCGCCTTTGGCCGCGCCACCGTCGAGGTCGCCCGCTCCTCGGGCGTCACCGTGCCGCTCTCGGCCGTGATGTTCGGCCAGAGGACGACGGTTCAGGTGGTCAAGGACGGCCTTGTCGAGACGCGCGAGGTCGTCATCGGCCTGCGCTCGCAGGGCCGGGTGGAGGTTCGCGAGGGTCTGAAGGAGGGCGAGCAGGTCGTCGCCGTCTCCGGGAGCTTCGTCCGCAACGGTGACCGGGTCGCCCCGGTCGCGGCCGTCCAACGCTGAGGGAGAGGACGATGGCCCTCAACATCTCCGCCGCCTCGATCCGCCAGCCGGTCCCCTCGATCGTCCTCTTCGTGGTGCTCTGCTTCCTCGGCTGGATGAGCTACCTCAACCTGCCGATCACCCGCTTTCCCAACATTGACGTGCCGCTGGTCCAGGTGCGCATCGTCCAGGCCGGCGCTGCACCGGCCGAGCTCGAGAGCCAGATCACCAAGCGCGTCGAGGACGCCGTCGCCAACATCACCGGCGTCAAGAACGTCATCTCGAACCTCACCGACGGCATGTCCTCGACGGTGGTCGAGTTCCGTCTCGAGGTGAACACCGACCGGGCGTTGAACGACGTCAAGGACGCCATCGCCAAGATCCGCGCCGACCTGCCGCGCAACATCGACGAGCCGATCATCGAGCGGCTCGACGTCGAGAACCAGGCGATCCTGACGGTCGCGGTGGCGGCCCCCGCCAAGACCATCGAGCAGCTGTCCTGGTTTGTCGACGACACGGTGAAGCGCGAGCTTCAGGGCCTGCGTGGCATCGGCCGCATCAGCCGCAACGGCGGAGTGCTGCGCGAGATCCGCGTTGCGCTCGACCCCAACCGCCTCATGGCCCTCGGCATCACCGCCGGCGAGGTCAACCGCCAGCTGCGCGCCACCAATGTCGACCTCGCCGGCGGCCAGGGCGATATCGGCGGCCAGCAGCAGTCCATCCGCACCCTCGCGGGTGCGGTGACGGTCGAGGAATTGGCCGCCACCCGCATCGTCCTGTCGGGCGGCCGCGAGGTGCGCCTGTCCGACCTCGGCTCGGTCACCGATCTCTTCGAGGAGCCGAAGAGCTTCACCCGCCTCAATGGCGAGACGCCGACGGTGGCCTTCCAGGTCTTCCGCTCGAAGGGCGCCTCCGACGTGCGCGTGGCAGCGCTGGCCCGCGAGAAGATCGAGGAGCTGCGCCGGGCCAATCCGGCGATCAGCTTCACCGAGATCGACAATTCCGTGAACTACACGGCCGGCAACCACAAGTCGGCCATGACCATGCTGCTGGAAGGCGCCGGCCTCACCGTCATCGTGGTCTTCCTGTTCCTGCGCGACTTCCGCGCTACGCTCATCTCCGCCGTCGCCCTGCCGCTTTCCATCATCCCGACCTTCTGGGCCATGGAGATGCTCGGCTTCTCGATGAACCTCGTCTCGCTGCTGGCGATCATCCTCGTCACAGGCATCCTCGTCGACGACGCCATCGTCGAGATCGAGAACATCGTCAGACATATGAAAATGGGCAAATCGCCCTACCGCGCCTCGATGGAGGCGGCGGACGAGATCGGTCTCGCGGTCATCGCCATCTCGCTGACCATCGTCGCGGTCTTCGCGCCCGTCTCCTTCATGGGCGGCATCGCCGGTCAGTACTTCAAGCAGTTCGGCCTGGTCGTGGCCATCGCCGTGCTCTTCTCGCTCCTGGTGGCACGCCTCATAACGCCCATGCTGGCGGCCTATTTCCTGAGGCCGCACGCGCACAAGGAGCCGAAGGACGGCGTGATGATGCGCGCCTACCTGCGCTTCCTCTCCGGCACGATCCGCTTCCGCTATGTGACGCTGCTCGCCGGAATCGCGGTCTTCGCCGTGTCGATCTGGGCCATCCGCTTCCTGCCCACCGGCTTCATCCCCTTCCCCGACGAGGCCCGCTTCGTCGTCTCCATGGAACTCCCGCCGGGATCGACGCTGGAGGACACGCGCGAGCGCTCCGACCAGCTCGCCAAGCTCATCCGCAAGACCATCCCGGAAGTGGAATCGGTGCTGGTGATCGGCGGCTCGAACCCCGTCGGCACGCTGGAGATCCGCCGCGCCACCGTCATCGTCCGCCTCATCCACAAGACCAAGCGCGAGCGCACCCAGCGGCAGATCCAGGCGGCAACATCGCCGCTCTTCACCCAGATCCCCGACATCCGGGCCTGGTACGTCAACGATCGCGGCGAGCGCGAGCTCTCCATCATCGTCCGCGGCCTCGACCCGCAGAACCTGTCGCTCGCCGTCGCCAGGCTCGAAGCCGAGATGCGGCAGATCCCCGGCTTCGTGAACGTCGCCGCCTCCGCCGGCCTCGAGCGCCCGGAGATCCGCGTCGTGCCGAAGACCGACGAGGCGGCGCGCTACGGCATCACCACCGACCAGATCTCGGAAGCGGTGCGCGTGGCGACCATCGGCGATGTCGCCGCCAACCTCGCCAAGTTCAACGCAGGCGACCGGCTCATTCCCATCCGCGTCCAGCTGGACACCGACGCCCGCGCCGAGCTCGACATCCTCTCGTCCCTCACCGTTGTCTCGGCGACGGGCCAGCAGGTGCCGCTCACCGCCGTGGCCGACATCACCTTCGGCCAGGGCCCCTCGTCGATCGAGCGCTACAACCGGATCCGCCGCGTCAATATCGGCACCGACCTCACCGGCGGCATGGAGATCGGCCCGGCGCTGGAGAAGGTCTTCGCCCTGCCGGCGGCGCGCAACCTGCCGCCGACCGTCTCCTTCCAGCGCGGCGGCGACGCCGAGATCATGCAGGAGGTCTTCCAGGGCTTCGCGGTGGCCATGGGCACCGGCTTGCTCATGGTGCTTGGCGTGCTGGTTCTGCTGTTCCACTCGGTGTTCCAGCCGCTGACCATCCTGATGTCGCTGCCACTGTCCCTCGGCGGCGTCATCCTCGCCCTGCTGCTCACCGGCTATGCCATCTCCATGCCGGTGGTGATCGGTATCCTCATGCTCATGGGCATCGTCACCAAGAACGCCATCATGCTGGTGGACTTCGCGGTGGAGAAGGTGCGCGAGGGCGTCGACCGGCGCGAGGCGATCCTCGATGCCGGCCGCAAGCGCGCGCGGCCCATCATCATGACCACCATCGCCATGGGCGCCGGCATGATCCCGCCGGCTCTCGGCTCGGGCGATGGCGGCGAGTTCCGCGCGCCCATGGCCATCGCGGTGATCGGCGGCCTGATCGTCTCGACCGTCCTCAGCCTCGTCTTCGTGCCGTCCTTCTACACGGTGATGGACGATGCCGGCCGCTTCTTCGGCTGGGTCTTCGGCCGCTTTGTCGGACCCACCGACGAGCCCGGCGAGGGCGGCCATGGCGCCGCCTCGCAAGGTGCGCCGCCGCTGCTGCTGCCCGCCGATGCCTCCTCACCCGGCGAGACACCGCGCCCCATCCGCGTCGCGGCAGAATAATGCCCGATACGCGCCGGTTCCCCCCGGGCCGGCCGCGTGGGAGCCCGGTGCCCATGGGTCCGCCCCTGTGGATGCCGGGCTCTTCCCGTTTCTCCCCTCAGGCGAAGAGCCCCCCGGCCGCGGCCACCTCCTCGACGACGAAGCGATAGGCCTCGTCGATCCGGGCGATGCGCCGCGTGTCGACATGGGCGACGAGGTGATAGGTGCGGCGGATCGCCAGGTCCGGCAGCACCCGCACCAGCCCGCCGGCGTCACGCGCCGCATAGTCGTGGAGGATGCCGATGCCGGCACCGGCCCTCACCGCCTCCATCTGGGCGAGCACGCTGGCGCATTCGAAGCGCCGCTGCCCCGCATCGAAGGCCGGCGGGTAATAGGTCAGCGATTCCGAATAGTGGAGCTCCTGCACCGAGGTGACGAGCAGGTGGCGCCGCAGCGTCTCCGCGTCGGCGGGCATGCCGTGGCGCTCGCAATAGTCCGGGGTCGCATAGAGACCGAGGCCGTAATCGGTGAGCTTGCGCACGGTGAGCCGCCCGTCCGAGGGCGGGTCGATGACCACCGCGAGGTCGGCGTCGCGCTTCGACAGCGACATGGTCCGCTGGAGCGGCACGAGCTGGATGGTGAGTTCGGGGTGCCGCTCGGCGAGCCGCCCCAGCCGGGGCGCGAGGAACAGCGCGCCGAAGCCCTCCGGCGCGCCGATGCGGATGGTGCCGGACACCACCCGGTCGACCTGCGAGACATCGGCCTGGGCATCCAGCCAGGCGGTCTCCATGGCCTCCGCTGCGGCGAGGAAGCTCTCGCCGGCGACCGTCAGCGTGATCCCGGCGGTGGAGCGGGCGACGAGCTGGGTGCCGAGCTGTTCCTCCAGGAGCCCGATCCGGCGGGCGACAGTGGCGTGGTCCAGCGACAGCGCCCGCGCCGCGGCGAGGAACTGGCCGGCGCGCGCCACCGCAAGAAAGACCCGGACATGATCCCAGTTTGGCGTCATGCGCCTATCTTACGCCAAAACGCGCACAACGCATGCGCCATCTTACCCCTTGGACCTTGCACTGCTTCGCTCTAGTGCTGCTGCGGGGCCGCAAACGGCCGAGACGTCCGAGGGAGAGAGCCCATGCGCAATTACGGTCATTTCATCGGCGGCAAGCATGTCGCCGGCACGTCCGGCCGCACCGCCGACGTCTACCAGCCGCTGGACGGCTCCGTCTTCGGCAAGGTCGCCCTCGCCTCCAAGGCCGAGGTCCGCGCCGCGGTCGAGAACGCCAAGGCCGCGCAGCCCGCCTGGGCCGCCACCAATCCGCAGCGCCGCGCCCGCGTCCTCATGAAGTTCCTTGAGCTCTGCGCCCGCGACAACGACAAGATGGCGGAGCTGCTGGCCCGCGAGCACGGCAAGACCATCCTCGACGCCAAGGGCGACATCCAGCGCGGCCTCGAAGTGGTCGAGTTCGCCATCGGCGCCCCGCAGATGATGAAGGGCGAGTACACCGAGGGCGCCGGCCCCGGCATCGACATCTACTCGATGCGCCAGCCGCTCGGCGTCTGCGCCGGCATCACCCCGTTCAACTTCCCCGCCATGATCCCGCTGTGGAAGGCTGGCCCGGCCATCGCCGCCGGCAATGCCTTCGTGCTGAAGCCCTCCGATCGCGATCCGGGTGTGCCGCTGATGCTCGCCGAGCTCTTCCTCGAGGCCGGCCTGCCGCCGGGCATCTTCAACGTGGTCAACGGTGACAAGGAGGCAGTCGACGCCGTCCTCGACGATCCCGACATCAAGGCCGTCGGCTTCGTCGGCTCGACCTCCATTGCCGAGTACGTCTATGCCCGCGGCTGTGCCAGCGGCAAGCGCGTCCAGTGCTTCGGCGGCGCCAAGAACCACATGATCATCATGCCCGACGCCGACATGGACCAGGCGGTCGACGCCCTGGTCGGCGCTGGCTACGGCTCGGCCGGCGAGCGCTGCATGGCCATCTCGGTCGCCGTGCCGGTGACGGAAGAGGCGGCGAACCGCCTGATGGAGAAGCTGGTCCCGCGGGTCGAATCCCTGAAGATCGGCCCCTCCACCTCGCTCGATGCGGATTTCGGCCCGCTGGTCACCGCCCAGGCGCTGGAGCGCGTGAAGGGCTATGTCGATATCGGCGTGAAGGAAGGCGCCAAGCTCGTCGTCGATGGCCGCGGCTTCAGGATGCAGGGCTACGAGAACGGCTACTACATGGGCGGCTGTCTCTTCGACAACGTCACCAAGGACATGCGCATCTACAAGGAGGAGATCTTCGGTCCCGTCCTCTCGGTGGTGCGCGCCAAGACCTATGGCGAGGCCCTCGACCTCGCCAACGACCATGAATATGGCAACGGCGTCGCCATCTTCACCCGCGACGGCGATGCGGCCCGCGACTTCGCCGCCAAGGTGCAGGTCGGCATGGTCGGCATCAACGTGCCGATCCCGGTGCCGCTGGCCTACTACACCTTCGGCGGCTGGAAGCGCTCGGCCTTCGGCGACCTGAACCAGCACGGTCCCGACGCCTTCCGCTTCTACACCAAGACCAAGACGGTCACGTCCCGCTGGCCCTCCGGCATCAAGGACGGCGCCAGCTTCGTCATCCCGACCATGGGCTGACGGTTTCGGCTCTGCGGCGCTCCGTGCTATCCTTGAGGACAGCACGGAGCTTCGTCATGGCCGAGGTCCTGATCCGCGACATTCCCGAGGAGACGCTCGCAGAGCTGCGCAAGGCTGCCGCCCGAAAGGGCCGGTCCCTTGAGCAGGAGATCGTCGATGTGCTTGGGCAGAGCCGTCTCGCCACGTCTCCACCGATGGCAGGCGAGATGACCTCCATTCCCTCGCCCGGTGCGCCGCAAGAGGAGTTCAGCGCTTGGCTGGACAGTCTCGGGGGCCGCAAGTTCTCGCCGCAGGAGCGAGTCGCGGCGAGCCGGTGGTTCCTTGCGCGAAGCGGAGGCCCCGGCGAACCGCTTACCGCCGAAGAGCGGCGCGACGGTCTGGCTTGAGGCGATACGGCGATGGCCCTGGTCGTGGATGCCAGCGTCGCCGCCAAATGGCTGATCGAGGAAGACGGGTCCGACGCTGCCCTTGCGCTCCTGGAACGCGATGAGCCGCTGATCGCGCCCAGCCTGATCCTTCTGGAAGTGGCTAGCGTGCTTTGGAAGCGCTGCCGCGTCGGCGGTATCAGCGCGGCCGAGGGGCGTTCGGCTCTTGCCGCTCTGGAAGGCTATTTCGCGGAGCTGGTTCCTGACCAGGACCTGGTCGGTTCCGCCTTCACCATCGCCCTCGTCCTCGACCACCCCGTCTATGACTGCCTCTACCTGGCGCTGACCGCGGCGCGTGATTGCCGCCTCGTCACCGCCGACGCCCGGCTTCTCGCCCGCCTCGTCAAGTCTCCCCACCGCGACCGCGTCATGCCGCTTCAGGACTGGCCGGGCTGACCGCCCTCGGCTTTGATCCCTCCCGAGGCCGCCGCGGGCGGCCACCGGACAGGACGAACCCCATGCGCATCGCCCTCGGCGGTTTCATGCACGAGACCAACACCTTCGTCCCGGAGCCGACGCCCTGGGCCATGTTCAACCAGGAGGGCGCCTGGCCCGGCTTCACCCGCGGCCCGGATCTCCTGACGAAGTTCCGCCCCTTCAACATCGCCTCCACCGGCTTCATGCGCATCGCGGAGGCCGCCGGTCACACGATGGTGCCGCTGTCCTGGTCCTTCGCCCAGCCCTCGGGCCGGGTCGAGGATCGCGTCTTCGAGCGGGCCGTCTCCTACATCCTCGCCGACTTGGCCGATGCCGCGCCCGACGCCGTCTTCCTCGAACTCCACGGCGCCATGACCACCGAGACCATCGAGGATGCCGAGGGCGAGCTGCTCGCCCGCGTCCGCCGCCTCGTCGGTCCAAATGTGCCGGTCCTCTCCTCGCTCGACCTCCACGCCAATGTGACGCGGCAGATGGTCGACAATGCGAGCTTCATGTCGGCCTACCGCACCTATCCGCATATCGACTGGCTGCAGACCGGCGAGCGCGTTGCGCAGTGGCTCGACCGCGTCCTCGCCTGGGGGCCGCAGCCGGCTCGCGCCTTCCGGCAGATGCCCTTCCTCATCCCCATCGCCTCGGGCTGCTCGATGATCGAGCCGATGAAGGGGCTCTATGCCCTGCTGGAGGAGATCGAGGCCGAGACCGGCGTGCATCTTTCGCTCTGCCCCGGCTTCCCCTCCGCCGACATCTTCGACATGGGCGCGACCGTCATCGGCTATGGCGCGGACCAGCCGTCCGTCGATGCCGCCGTCGACCGGCTCTATCACGCCGTGCTGCGCTCCGAGGCCGCCTTCCTAGACCATCTCGCCAAGCCCCAGGACGAGGCGGTGGCGCTCGCCTTCCAGCGCGCCGACATGGCCGGCAAGCCCGTCATCATCGCCGACACGCAGGACAATCCCGGCGCCGGCGGCTCCTCCATCACCACCGGCTTCCTGCGCGCCATGATCAAACGCGGCGCCCAGTCGACGCTGATGGCGCTGCACCACGAGCCGGCTATCGCCGAGGCCGCGCACAAGGCCGGCAAGGGCGCCACCATCGCGGTCACCTTCGCCGCGAATGGCAGCGGACCGGGCGAGGAGCCGCTGACCACCACGGCCGAGGTCATCGCCGTCTCCGACGGCCGCTTCATCGGCACCGGGCCGATGGTCGGCGGCCAGCCCATCAACATGGGGCCCTCCGCCTGGCTCAGGATCGGCGGCATCGATCTCGTCGTCGGCACGGTGCGCCAGCAGCCGCATTGCGTCGCGGTCTGCACCCATCTCGGCATCGACATCACCGGCTACAAGGTGGTCGTGCTGAAGAGCTCGGTGCATTTCCGCGGCGACTGGCAGCCCTATGCGGATTCGGTCGTGGTCGGCGCCTCCCCCGGCGCGGCGCTGGACGACACCGGCGTCATCCCGTTCCAGCACCTGAGGCCCAACGTGCGGCGGCGGCCCATGTCGAACCACTGAGGGGAGGGGGAGCAGGCGAGGAACCTCGCCCCTCCCGAAGTCCCGCCGCCCTCTTCGTCATGCCCGGCCTTGTGCCGGGCATCCACGACTTGACCACTGCCCCTTGAAACGAATGCGTGGATGCCCCCGGGCCAAGCCCGGGCATGACGGGCGGAGGTTCAAGCGCAAGGGCTGGCCGGTCAGCGCACCTCTCCCCGGCGGGGAGAGGTCGGCGCGCAGCGCCGGGAGAGGGGGCAAGGCCCCGACGACATCTCCCCCTCTCCCGATCCGCGGCTTCGCCTCGGCTCGACCTCTCCCCGCCGGGGAGAGGTGTCGGCGATGCTCGCGCCCTCCGACAGGACGGGGGCCTGGAGCCTGTCGCCGCCCCTCACACCTTCACGGGCGGCTTGCTCACGGCCGCGTCCAGCGCCCTGAGCAGCGGCAGCACCACGTCGATGGCGGGCGTCGGCACGCCATGGTCGCGACCGAAGGCCTGGAGCTGGCCGACAATGGCCTCGACCTCCATGGGCCGCCCGGCCTCGGCATCCTGCAGCATGGAGGGCTTGCCGCCGGGGCGGCCGGGCCGCGCCGGGAGCGCTGCCGCCGGGTCGACCTCCGACGTGAGATCCCAGCCCAGCGCCTTGGCGACCGCCAGCATCTCCTTGATCATGCCGATGCCGAGCGCGCCGATTCCCGGCACCTCGTGCCAGCGCCCGAGCGGCAGCCGCGACAGCGCGCAGAGCGGGTTCGCCGCGATGTTGAGCGCCAGCTTCTCCCACATGGCCTTGCGGATGTCGGTGGTCACCTCGCCGCCGAGCCCGGCCCGCTGGAACACCTCCGCCGCCGCATCCGCCCGCGGCGAGGCATAACCGGTCGGCTCGCCGATGATCCAGCGATTGCCGGCCGTGTGGGTGATGACCCCCGGCTCGGTCACCGCATTGGCGGAATAGACCACGCCGCCGAGCACGCTGTCCGGCCCGAGATCGCGCCACAGCAGCCCGTCCGGATCAAGCAGCGGCAGCGAACCCGCCTCCTCGTCGATGCCGTGGTTCCACCACCACGGCACGCCGTTGGTGAAGAAGACCGCCGCCGCCCCCGGCGCCAGCAGCGCGCGGATCTGGCCGGCGATGGCAGGCAGCGAATGGGCCTTCAGCGTCACCACCACCAGGTCCTGCGGCGGCAGCGTCGACGGGTCGTCGGTCGCCGCATGGGGCATGCCGCCGAGCGTCTCGCCGCCCGTGTGCAGCGTCAGGCCCTTCTCGCGGATGGCGGCGAGATGGGCGCCGCGCGCCACCACCGAGACCTCGGCGTCGCGCGCCGCGATGAGCCGCGCCGCCGCGTTGCCGCCGACCGCGCCGGCGCCGAAGATGCAGACCTTCATGGGGGGCTCCGGGTCAGATCACATTGAGTTCGAGGACCGGTTCGCCCCGCAGGATGCGGTCGAAGCCGAAGACGGAGAGGTCGAGGCTGCGATAGCCGCCATGGACGATGAGCTCGGCCAGCGCCCGGCCGGCGGCGGGCGCCTGCTGCAGGCCGTGGCCGGAAAAGCCGTTGATGAACATCAGGCCTGTGACCTCGGGATGGGGGCCGAGGATGGCGTTGTGGTCGAGCGTGTTGAAGTCGTAGTGCCCGGCCCAGGCGCGGATCTGGCGCAGCTGCTCCATGGCGGGGATGCGCGTCGCCCAGGCCGGCCAGACATGGGCCTCGAACTCGTCGTGGGCGGGGTTGAAGTCGCCGTAGGCTGCGGGATCCGGGTCGCCCTCGCCCGGCCCCCAGCCGCCGATGACGAGGTCGCGCTCGGGCCGCATCCAGACACCCGAGGGGTCGACGATCAGCGGCATGTCGGGGAAGGTCTCCGGGCATTTCACCACGAAGACCGTGCGCTTGCGCGGCTCCACCGGCAGCGGCACGGCGATGCCTTGAGCCAGCTTTCCCGCCCAGGCGCCGGCCGCAAGCACGAGCGTGCCGCAGGTCCGCGCCGAGCCATCCGCCATCACCGCGCCGGTGACGCGGTCGCCCGTGCGGGTGAGGCTTGCGACCTCCCCCTTCTCATAGGTCGCGCCGGCCTCCCGCGCCGCCTTGCGGAACAGGTCGAGCAGCATGGCCGCGTCGAACCAGCCCTCGCCGGTGCGGCCCCAGGCGCCGAGCGCGATGTCCTCGGTCGAGAGCCAGGGGAACCGGGCCTGCAAATCGGCGGGACCCAGCAGCAGGATGTCGGCGCCCTCCGCGGCTTGCGTGCGCCAGTTGGCCTCCAGCACGGAGCGGCCGCCCTCCGAGGCAAGGATGAGATAGCCACCCTCGCGGAAGCCGATATCGGCCTCCGCGCCGAAGCGCTCTTTCAGGCCGCGGATCACTTCGATGCCGAAGCGGCTCATGCGGATGTTCTCAGGCGTCGAGAACTGCTGGCGGATGGAGGCGGCCGACAGCGTCGTCGAGGCCTCGGCATAGGTCGGGTCGCGCTCGATGACATGGACCGAGCCCTGAAAACCCAGCTCCTTCTTGAGGAAATAGGCGGTGCAGGATCCCATGATCCCGCCGCCGACGATCAGCACATCCGCGTGTGTCACGCCGTGTCTCTTCTGCAATCCGCTCTCGTTCGGAAGGACGATGGCACGCATGCTGCGATGCAGCTAGCCTCACGCCGACATAGCCACTCCCCGGACCCTTCACTATGGCCATCCGCCCCCGCCGCTCCGTCCTCTACATGCCCGGCTCCAATGCCCGCGCCCTCGACAAGGCCCGCTCTCTGCCCTGCGACGTCGTCATCCTCGACCTTGAGGATGCTGTGGCGCCCGATGCCAAGCAGGTGGCGCGCGAGCAGGTCGCCGCCGCTGTCCGGCAGGGCGGCTTCGGCCACCGCGAGGTGGTGGTGCGGCTCAACGGCTTCGACACCGCCTGGGGCCATGACGACCTCGCCGCCCTCGCCCCCACCGGCGCCGATGTCATCCTCATCCCCAAGGTCAACGTGGGTGCTGACCTCGTTGCCGCCGGCAAGGCCATCGCCGCCGCCAGCGCGCCGGAGCGCACCGCGGTCTGGGCCATGATGGAGACGCCGCTCGCCATGCTGAATGCCGGCGCCATTGCCGCCGCCGCGAAGGATCGCTCAACCCGCCTCACCGGCTTCGTCATGGGCACCAACGACCTCGCCAAGGAGACCGGCGCCCGCATCGTGCCGGGCCGTGCGCCGATGAACGCCTGGCTGATGACCTCGCTGGCCGCCGCCCGCGCTCATGGCCTCGCCATCCTCGACGGCGTCTGGAACGAGATCGGCGACGAGGCGGGTTTCGCCCGCGAATGCGCCGAGGCCCGCGACATGGGCTTCGATGGCAAGACGCTGATCCATCCCAGCCAGATCGGCCCCTGCAACGCCGCCTTCTCACCCGCCGAGAAGGAGGTCGCCTGGGCCCGCACCATCATCGCCGCCTTCGACCTCCCCGAGAACGCCGCCAAGGGCGCCATCCAGATCGAGGGCCGCATGGTCGAGCGCCTCCATGCCGAGATGGCGCGCAAGCTCGTCGCCATCGCCGATGCCATCGCCGCGCGCGAGGCGGCCTGAGCCTCGCCCGATCCGGTCGGTTGCCCTGTCGCCCGATTCCGTGAGACACGGGCGTCATGGTGGGTGAGGTAACCTCGACGGCTCCGGCCGTGATCGACGTGAAGCGGCTGCGCGACGCGCTGGGCGCGCGCACCATCGTGCTCGTCGGTCTGATGGGCGCCGGCAAGTCGACCATCGGCAAGCGCCTCGCGGCCAGGCTCAACCTGCCCTTCGTCGATGCCGACACCGAGATCGAGAAGGCCGCCGACCTCACCATTCCCGAGATCTTCGCCCGCCACGGCGAGGCCTATTTCCGCGCCGGCGAGGTCCGCGTCGTCGCCCGCATCCTCGAGTCGGGGCCGCAGATCCTCGCCACCGGAGGCGGGGCCTACATGAACCCGGAGACCCGCGCCCGCATCGCCGAGCGCGGCATCTCCGTCTGGCTCAAGGCCGATCTCGACGTGCTGATGAAGCGGGTGCGCCGCCGCAACGACCGCCCGCTGCTCAAGTCCGACGATCCCGAGGCGGTGCTGCGCCGCCTCATGGACGAGCGCTATCCCGTTTATGCCGAGGCATCCGTCACGGTCATGTCCCGCGAGGCGGCGCATGACGAGATCGTCGACGACGTGCTGCGCGCTCTGACCAGCCACCTCCTGCCGTCCGACGAGCGAGCCCAGCCGTGAGCATCGACGCCCCCGAGACCACCCGCGTCCCCGTGGCGCTGGGCGATCGCTCCTACGACATCCTGATCGGCTCCGGCCTCATCGCCTCGGCCGGCGCCACGCTTGCCGCGCGCTTCCCCGGTCGCGCCGTCGCCATCGTCACCGACGCGACGGTGGGTGATCTCCACGCTCCGGCGCTGGAGGCGGGGCTGACCGCGGCGGGCCTGCGCCATCACCGCATCACCGTGCCGGCCGGCGAGGCCACCAAGCGCTTCGCCATGCTGGAGGAGGTGGTCGACCAGGTCCTCGCCCATCGCCTTGAGCGAGGCGACCTCGTCCTGGCCCTCGGCGGCGGCGTCGTCGGCGACCTCGCCGGCTTCGCGGCGGCCATCGTCCGCCGCGGCATGGGCTTCGTGCAGATGCCGACCTCGCTGCTGGCGCAGGTCGACAGCTCGGTCGGCGGCAAGACCGGCATCAATTCCCGCCACGGCAAGAACCTCGTCGGCGCCTTCTACCAGCCGGGCCTGGTGCTCGCCGACACCGACGTGCTCGACACGCTCTCCACCCGCGAGTTCCGCGCCGGCTATGCCGAGGTGGCGAAGTACGGCCTCATCGACGATCCCGGCTTCTTCTCCTGGCTGGAGGCGAACTGGCGCGGCGTCTTCCAGGGCGGCAAGGATCGCGTCCATGCCATCGCAACCTCCTGCCGCGCCAAGGCGGCCGTCGTCGCCCGCGACGAGACCGAGACCGGCGACCGCGCCCTGCTCAATCTCGGCCACACCTTCGGCCATGCGCTGGAGGCCGCCACGCGCTACGACGGCACCCGCCTCGTCCATGGCGAGGCGGTGGCCATCGGCATGTGCCAGGCCTTCCGCTTCTCGGCGAAGCTTGGCCTCTGCTCGTCTGACGCGGCGGAGCGCATGACCGCGCATCTGAAAACCGTCGGCCTGCCGACCGAGCTCGCCCATGTGCCGGGCGGCGTCGGCGATGTCGACGGCCTCATGGCCGCGATCGGTCAGGACAAGAAGGTGGCGCGCGGCAAGCTCACCTTCATCCTCGCCCGCGGCATCGGCGAGAGCTTCATCGCGAAGGACGTTGATCCCGCCGCCGTGCGCGCCTTCCTTGCCGAGGACCTCGCGAGAGGCTGAGACGCACATGGCCGATGACATCCGCATCCGGCTGGCCGACATTGCCGATGCCGAAGCCATGGCGGACCTTCTCAACGCCATCATCGCCAAGGGGGCACCACGGCCCATCGCACCCCCTTCGACCGCGACCGGATGATTGCCGAATACATCGCGTCGCCGCGTGGCATTGCCTGCCATGTCGCCGAGCGGGACGGCGCCATCCTTGGCTTCCAGGCGCTGGAATGGACCGATCCCGGCTGGGCCGGCGCCAATCCTCTTCCCGCCGACTGGGCGCTGGTTGCCACCTTCGTCGCCATCGAGGGGCAGGGCACCGGCATCGGCCGGCGGCTGTTCGAGGCGACGCGCCAGGCGGCGAAGGCTTCCGGCGTGGTCATGATCGACGCAACCATCCGTCGCGAGAATGCCGGCGGCCTCGCCTACTACAGCCGCCAGGGGTTCGTGGACTACTGGTCCGACGACACCGTGATCGCCAAGCGGCGGACACCCTGAGGCGCGCGCCTTGCCTCGCCGCCGAAAGGCTTTAGGCATAGGCGACACCATCGAGCAGTCTCCACAGAGGCGAGGCCTGACCGGCCCGGAGGATCATGGACGAGCTTGCGATCAATCCCTGGCTGGCGCTGGGCCTCATCTTCGCCTGTCTGCTGCTCTCCGCCTTCTTCTCCAGCGCCGAGACGGCGATGTCCGCCGCCTCCAAGGCGCGGATGCTGGCGCTCGAGGGGGCCGGCGACCGGCGTGCCGGCATCGTCAGCCGCCTGCTCGACACGCGCGAGCGGCTGATCGGCGCCATGCTGGTCGGCAACAATGTCGTCAATGTCGGCGTCTCCGCCTTCGCCACCACGCTCTTCGTCTCGGTGCTGGGCGCGGAGGGCGTCATCTACGCCACCGCGATCATGTCGGTGCTGATCATCGTCTTCGCCGAGGTGCTGCCGAAGACGGTGGCCATCACCCGTCCGGAACAGACCGCCCTGGTCTTTGCCCGCCCGGTCGCGCTGGTGGTCGCCCTGTTCGGGCCCGTGCTCATCGCCGTCGAGGCCATCGTCCGCGGGGTGCTGCGCCTCTTCGGGATGCGCATCAAGGAGAACCAGAACGTCCTCACCGGCGCGGAGGAGCTGCGCGGCACGGTCGACCTCATGCACAAGGAAGGCTCCTTCGAGAAGCTCGACCGCGACATGCTCGGCGGCCTTCTCGACCTGCGTGACCTGACCGTCGAGGACGTCATGGTCCATCGCACCAAGATGGTGTCCATCGATGCCGGCGACGCGCCCGAGAAGATCGTCCGCGACGTGCTCGCCGCGCCCTACACCCGCATCCCGCTCTGGCGCGACACGCCGGAGAACATCATCGGCGTGCTGCACGGCAAGGACCTGCTGCGGGCGCTGGCCGCCGTCGGCGGGGACCTCGCCAAGATCGATCCGTCGAGCCTCGCCCTGCCGGCCTGGTTCGTGCCGGATTCGACCAGCCTGCAGGACCAGCTCAAGGCCTTCCTGCGCCGCAAGACGCATTTCGCCTTCGTGGTCGACGAATATGGGGAGGTGATGGGCCTCGTGACCCTCGAGGACATCATCGAGGAGATCGTCGGCGACATCAAGGACGAGCACGATGTGCAGGTGACCGGCGTCCGGCCGCAGGCCGACGGCTCGGTCAATGTCGATGGCGCGGTCCCTATCCGCGATCTCAACCGCGCCATGGACTGGCGCCTGCCCGACGAGGAGGCCACCACCGTGGCGGGCCTCGTCATCCATGAGGCCAGGTCCATCCCCGAGACGGGGCAGACCTTCACCTTCCATGGTTTCCGCATCCAGGTGCTCAGACGGCAGCGAAACCGGATTACGGCGATCAAGATTACGCCGCTTGATCGCGTGAATTGAGATATTTCCGCTGAGGAAGTCCTGGTGCATCGCAAGCCGATGTCCCGCATCCAGTACGACCTCTTTCACTCGCTGAACTACATGCCGATCACCGACATTGATGGGCCGCTGCTCCCGGTGGTGCACGACATGTCGTGCCTGACCAATCCCGACGACCATCCCTCCAAGCGCGTCCGCTTCTTCGAGGCGCATCTCCACCGGGTCAGCACCGCGCCGGCCATCCACACCGTCTCGCAGTTCTCCCGCGACGAAATCGTTCGCCTGATCGGCGTCGATCCCGCACGGGTCCATGTCATACCGCCGGGCGTCGACCACCAGTGTCTCGCTGCGCCGCTGGCGGGCGAGGGCGGTCCCGGCCATCATTGCCGGGCGTCCGGCGCTGCGGGACATCCCGACCTCGGTGTTGGCGCGGGAAATGCTGCGGCGGCTCGGAGGTCGTATTGGCCGTCCGATCAGGGGATGATGGCGGCGGCGCAGCGGGAGGACACCATGGCCCAAGACGGACTGATCGCACTGATCGCCCACGACCAGAAGAAGCCGGACATGCTGGCCTGGGCCCGCCGCCACCATGGCGTGCTCCAGCGCCTGCCGCTGGTTGCCACCGGTACCACCGGCTCGCTGCTCAAGGCCGACATGCCCGACCTCGACATCCTGCTGATGAAGAGCGGCCCGCTCGGCGGCGACCAGCAGATCGGCGCGCTCATCGTCGAGGGGCGGATCGCCCTTCTGGTCTTCCTCGTCGACCCGCTCTCGCCCCATCCCCACGACGTTGACGTCAAGGCGTTGACGCGGCTCGCCGTGGTCTATGACGTGCCCATGGCCTGCAATCTGGCCACCGCCGACCGGCTGGTGGTGGGGCTCTAGGGGGTGGGGGCAATTTCCGGCGATAGCCTTCAGCCCCTGCCGCTCACTCCCCCGGCGCCTTGGTCTCCAGCGCCAGCGCGTGAACCCGGCCCTTGAGCTCGGCGTCGAGCACCTGGTTGACGGCGCGGTGGCGGTCCACCCGCGATTTCCCGGCAAAGGCCGCCGAGACCATCTTCACCCGGAAATGCGTCTCGCCGCCCTCGCGCCAGCCGCCGTGGCCCTGGTGATGGTGGCTCTCGTCGATCACCTCCAGCGCGGCCGGCGTGAAGGCGGCGGTCAGCTTCTCGGTGATCGTGTCGCGAACGCTCATGGTCGGTTCCTTCTCCCACCGCCGGCATATCGGCGAGACCGCGCCCCGCCGCAAGTCCGGTGGTGCGGCAGGCTTGCCGCCACCCGCCTTCTCACGGCGCGGCGCCTCTGATACATGGCGCCTCAACAAGCCGAGGGGGAAGTCCCATGCAGAAGTTCACCGTGCTGACCGGCGTCGCAGCCCCGATGCGCACGATCAATGTCGACACCGACATGATCATTCCGAAGCAGTACCTGAAGACCATCAAGCGCACCGGCCTCGGCAAGGGCCTGTTCTCCGAGATGCGCTTTCGCGACGACGGTTCGGAGAACCCGGATTTCGTGCTGAACAAGCCGGCCTATCGCAATGCCCAGATCCTCGTGGCGGGCGACAATTTCGGCTGCGGCTCCTCGCGCGAGCACGCCCCCTGGGCGCTGCTGGATTTCGGCATCCGCTGCGTGATCTCCACCAGCTTCGCCGACATTTTCTACAACAACTGCTTCAAGAACGGCATTCTGCCCATCAAGGTGAGCCCGGAAGAGCTGGAGAAGCTGTTCGAGGACGCCGACCGCGGCTCCAACGCCACGCTGACCGTGGACCTCGAGGCGCAGGAGATCCGCGGCCCCGACGGCGGCACGATCAAGTTCGACATCGACGCCTTCCGCAAGCACTGTCTGATGAACGGCCTCGACGACATCGGCCTGACCATGGTCAAGGAGAAGTCGATCGACAGCTTCGAGAAGACCGTCTCCACCGCCCGCCCCTGGCTCTGACGGAACGACCCGGCGCGATGCGCGCCGGGCCATCCGGGGGATCGGCTTGGACAGGGACGGGCCGCGTCGCCCGGCTCGCCTGCTCAGTTCGGCCGATAGGGCAGCGACGAGTGGTGCACGACGATCCGCAGCTGGCCGGCGCTGTCCTTCACATAGGTCCAGGTCTTGTCGACCGTCGTGACAGCGCCGTTCGGGCCGGTGATGGCGACATTGCCCATGGTCGAGGCGGAGGTGCCGGCGATGAAGATCGCGCTGTTGGTCGCCTCGCACTTCGTCCAGCCGCTCAGGGCGAAGCCCTTGTCATTCGGGAAGGCGGGGTCGCCACCGACGAAATAGGCCAGCGCGCCGGCGCGGGTGGTGCGGAAGGTCTGCGGCGCCACCGTCAGGGTCGGTTTGAACAGGACGGCGCCCAGCTGGTAGCCATAGGCGGCGTCAATGACGCGCTCGGCCAGGGCCTTCGCGGCAGGCTGGCCCTGGGTCGCATGGGTCGTGCTGATCGACACCAGCGCATCACACCAGGCCCGCTGCGCCGCAACGACCTCGCGCTCGGTGATCGCCTGATTGACGACGGTCTGCGCCGAGGCGGAGCCGGATGCGGTGGCCAGTGCCAGGAACGCGGCGGCCAGGATGGGGTGGCGGATGGTCATGGGAGCTCCTCGGGTTACGTGGCCTGGCGGGGCGACGACGGTGTCGCCGGCAGCGCCGGCATCGGTGTAGGCTGTCGCGGCTGACGTCGGCTTGAACCGGGAATGAGCGGGCTCTGAACGGCGCATGAAAAACAGATGACGATCGAGTCTCCGGCCCGGCCCTCCCATGGTTTCGGACGTCGCCTGACGCTGGCGCTGACCCTGCTGGCCTCGATCGCCGTGGTGCAGGGTGGCGCGGCCCTCTGGGCGATCGGCCAGGTCGAGCGCCATTTGCTGCGCGGACGCGTCGCCGCCGACATCAAGCAGGGCTTCACCGACCTGCGCTCGGACAAGCAGCAGCTGCGCACCTGGCTGGCCCAGCAGCAATTCGGCGCCGGCGCCGGCTCCACCCCGCGCGATGCCCTGCTGGAACGGATGGGGATCGTCCTCGCCGACCTCAAGGGCCTCGCCGCCCAGGCGGTCCGGCTCGATGACAGTCCCGCGGCCCGGCAACGCCAGGCCGAGCGCGCCGAGGCGCTGCGGGTGCTGGAGGGCAGTCTCGCCCAGCTCGGCCGCGGCCTCGCCAGCCTCAACCCGGTGCCGCCGGGCACCGATCCCGCCGGGGCCTGGCGCCTCGCCAACGATCTCTTCGACCGCGCCGAGGGCCGCGATCTCCGCCTCCTTCTTGCGGAGAGCATCGAGCGGGAGGACACGGCGCTGCGCGAGAAGCGGGCCGACACTGATGCTGCGCTCGCCTTGCTCAGCCGGTCCTGGATCGGATCGACCGCGGCGCTCGTTCTCGTGGCGCTGGTTCTGGCCGCCTATTTCACGCGGGCGCTGCGCGGCCCCCTGCGCGGTCTGGCCGAAGGCGCGGCGGCCTTGCGGCGGGGCGATCTCTCCCACCGCATTCCCGCCGGCGGGACGGATGAATTCGCCGATGTCGGCCGCAGCATGAACGCGATGGCGGCGGAGCTGGCGGAGCACCGGCGCATGGAAACCGAGGCCCGTTCGGCTCTGGAGGAGCAGGTGGCCGTGCGGACCGCCGAACTGCGCGCCGCACTCGATGCCCAGAGCGATGCGGAGGCGCGCCGCCGGCAGCTCTTCGCCGATATCAGCCACGAACTGCGCACCCCGACCACCGCCATCCGTGGCGAGGCGCAGGTGGCGCTACGCGGCGCGGACAAGCCGATCGAGGACTATCGCGGCTCGCTGCGGCGGATCGAGGATGCCTCCCGCCATCTCAGTCTCGCCATCGATGACCTCCTCACCATGGCGCGCAGCGATATCGACGCCCTGTCCTTGCGGCGGGTGCCGCTCGATCTCGTGGCGATCCTCGACGACCTCCTGTCCAGCGGCGAGGCCATCGCCCGGGCTGGCGGCGTGAGCCTCGACCATGCGCCCTGGCCTGCGGTCCTGCCGGTGATCGGCGATGCCGACCGGCTCAGGCAATTGCTGCTCGCCGTGCTCGACAATGCCGTTCGCTATTCGCGCCCCGGCCAGGCCGTGCGGCTGGAGGCGGTGCGGGTGGACGGCGAGGTGCCGCGGGTGGAGATCCGCATCCGCGACGAGGGGATCGGCATCGCCGCCGAGGACCTGCCGCGGGTCTTCGACCGCAGCCACCGGGCTCCGAACGCCATCAGCCATCGTGCCGATGGCAGCGGTCTCGGCCTGCCGATCGCGCGCGTCCTCGCCCGCGGCCATGGCGGCGAGATCACCCTGGCGAGCGTCGCCGGTCGCGGCACCACGGCCACGGTGACCCTGCCGCTGGCAGTCGAGGGAACGACGGTGTCGGCATGAACATCCTGATCATCGAGGACGACCCGCGCATCGCCGACTTCCTGCAACGCGGATTGCGGGCGGAGGGCATGCGGGTGCAGGTCGCCCGCAGCGGCGCCGAGGGGCTCGACCAGGCCCGCGCCGCCTGGGACGACCACCGTGGCGGCGGCGAGACGACGGTGGTCATTCTCGACCTCATGCTCGGCGACATGAGCGGCCTCGACGTCTGCCAGACGCTGCGCGCCGGCCAGGTCGAGCTGCCCATCCTGATGCTGACGGCGCTGTCGACCGTCGAGGACCGCGTGACCGGGCTGCGTCTCGGCGCCGACGACTATCTCTGCAAGCCCTTCGACTTCGAGGAACTGCTGGCGCGCATCGAAGCGCTGAGGCGGCGGGGACGCGCCTTGCAGACCCCGGCCAGCCCGGTGCTCCGCGTCGCCGACCTCGAACTCGACCGGATGACCATGAAGGTCACGCGCGGCGGCAAGGTGCTGGCGCTCACGGCACGGGAGCTCGCCCTGCTCGAACTGCTGATGAGCGCCCCCGGACGCCTGTTCAGCCGCGAGCGCATCCTCGCCAATGTCTGGGGCGTCAACGAGGACCCGCTCACCAACATCGTCGATGTCTATATCGGTCGCCTGCGCAGCAAGGTGGATGCCGGACAGGCCCAGCCGCTGATCCACACGCAGCGGGGCCTCGGCTACCGCCTCGAGGTCGACCCCGCCGGCAGCGCACGCTGAGCTGCTGCGGCGGCCGGCCCTCCCGGGGAGATGGAACGTCTCCCCCGCGCGGGGCGATCTGTTCTTGGCGTCGCTGACTGTGTAAACGTCGCGGCCCCCGCCTCGTCACCGGACCTGCGCCATGGAACGCCGCCTGATCTCCACCGGCTCGCCCTTCGAGAAGACCGCCGGCTATTCCCGCGCCGTGGTCCAGGGCGGCTTCGTCTTCGTCGCCGGTACCACCGGCTACGACTACGCCACCATGACCCTTCCCGCGACCGTCGAGGAGCAGACCCGCAACTGCTTCCGCACCATCGCCGCGACGCTGAAGGAGGCCGGCACCTCCATGGCCAATGTCGTGCGCGCCACCTACTACATCACCGACGCTGGCGACGCCGACAAGGTCTTCCCGATCTTCGGCGAGGTCTTCGGCGACATCCGCCCGGCCTCGACGCTGCTCGTCGTCGCCGGCCTCTACAAGCCCGAGATGAAGGTCGAGATCGAGGTCACCGCCGCCCTGCCGGGCGCCGCCGCCGACACGCTCTTCGCCTGACCGCCGTTTCCTTCGCGCAGGACTGATCCCATGCCCACCAAGACCCCGCCGAGCCTTGCGGACCTGCGCGGCGAGATCGACCGCATCGACGCCGCCATGCACAAGCTCCTGATGGAGCGCGGCCAGATCATCGAGACGCTGATCGCGGTGAAGAAGACCGCCGAGACCGGCTCGGCCTTCCGTCCCGCCCGCGAGGCGGATGTCGTCCGCCGCCTCGTCGAGAACCATTCCGGCCGCCTGCCGGTGGAACTCGTCGTGCAGATCTGGCGCCAGATCATCTCCACCTTCACCTATGTCCAGGCGCCCCATTCGGTGCACGTGGTCATGGGCCCGGAGCAGGAGAATGCCCGCGAGCTCGCCCGCTTCCATTTCGGCTTCGGCGTGCCGCTGGTGAAGCATTCGAGCCCCGCTTCCGTCATCGCCGCCATCGGCCGCGACCGCGGCGATCTCGGCCTGATCGGCCTCGGTCCCGCCCGCGAGGCCTGGTGGGACAAGCTCGGCCTGCCCGACCAGCCCATCGCCATGGCGACGGCGCCTGCGATCGCCCGCGCCGCCAGCCCGCGCCCGCCGCAGGCCCTCGTCATCGGCCATCCCTCCATCGACACGGCCGGCCTCGACACCCGCATCGTCGCGGTGACCCTCGCCGGCAAGCCGCCGGTCGAGGTGGATGCGGTCCTCGCCAGTGCCGGGGAGGGCGGCCGCCACCACATCCTCGCATGGGGCCCGCGTGAGGCCTCAGATGCGGAGATCGCGCAGGACGCGGCTTCCGGCATGGCTGTTGAAGCCGCCCGCACGGTCGGCTACACCGCGAAGTCGATCGCCGCCTGAACCCGCCGGGTCGGGCCGCCTCTCGTTTCCGGTGCCGACATGACCCTCGAAGCCACGCGTCCCGTTCCCCGTCCCGGTGTGATGGCGATCGATGCCTATGTGCCCGGCAAGTCCGGCGCGCCGGGCGCGGCCAAGGTCTACAAGCTCTCGTCCAACGAGACGCCGCTCGGCGCCAGCCCCAAGGCCATCGAGGCCTATCGCAAGGGCGCCGAGAAGCTCGAGCTCTACCCCGAGGGCACCTCGGCCGAGCTGCGCGAGGCCATCGCCAATCTCTACGGCCTCGATCCCGACCGCATCCTCTGCGGCTCCGGCTCGGATGAGCTGCTCTCCCTGCTCACCAATGCCTATATCGGCCCGGGCGACGAGGGCCTTTTCACCGAGCACGGCTTCCTCGTCTACAAGATCGCCATCCTCGCGGCCGGCGGCACGCCCGTCGTGGCGAAGGAGAAGAACCTCACCACCGACGTCGACGCCATCCTCGCGGCGGTGACGCCGAAGACGAAGATCGTCTACCTCGCGAACCCGAACAATCCGACCGGCACCTACATCCCCTTCGACGAGGTGAAGCGGCTGCATGCCGGCCTGCCGAAGCATGTGCTGCTGATCCTCGACGCGGCCTATGCCGAGTATGTGCGCCGCAACGACTACGAGAGCGGCCTGGAGCTGGTGGCGTCGAACGAGAATGTCGTGATGACGCGCACCTTCTCGAAGATCTATGGGCTCGCCGCGCTGCGCATCGGCTGGATGGTCGGCCCGGCGCACCTGATCGACGCGGTGAACCGCATCCGCGGGCCGTTCAACGTCAATGCCGCGGCGATTGCCGCCGGCGCTGCCGCCATTGCCGACCAGGCCTTCGTCCAGAAGGCCATCGAGCACAACGAGACCTGGCTGCCCTGGCTGACCGCGGAGATCGAGAAGCTCGGCCTCACTGTCACGCCCTCGGTCGGCAATTTCCTGCTGCTGCATTTCCCCAGGGATGCCGGCAAGACGGCGGCGGAGGCGGATGCCTTCCTCGTCTCGAAGGGGCTCGTGCTGCGCCGCGTCGGCGCCTATGGCCTGCCCGATGCGCTGCGCCTCACCGTCGGCACCGAGGAGGCGAACCGCCACTTCGTCGCGACGCTCGCCGAGTTCATGAAGACGTGACCGACGCTCCCCTGTTCGGCACGGTCACGCTGATCGGCATCGGCCTGATCGGCTCGTCCATCGCCCGCGCCCTGCGCCAGGTCCCGCTCGCAGGCCGCGTCATCGCCGCCGACCGGTCGGAGGCGGTGATCGCCCGCGTGCGCGAGCGCGGCTTCGCCGACGAGGCGACGACCGACATGGCGGCGGCCGTGAAGGACGCCGACCTCGTCATCGCCTGCGTGCCCGTCGGCGCCATGGGCGCGGTGGCCGAAATCATCGGCCCTCACCTGAAGCCTGGCTGCATCGTGTCCGATGTCGGCTCGACCAAGGGCTCCATCGTCGCGCAGATGGCGCCGCACATGCCGCCGGGCGTGCATCTGATCCCCGCCCATCCGGTGGCCGGCACCGAGCATTCCGGCCCCGATTCCGGCTTCCCCGAGCTGTTCCACGGCCGCTGGTGCATCCTCACCCCCGTGCCGGACACCGACCCCGTCGCCATCGAGACGCTCTCCGCCTTCTGGCAGGGCCTCGGCTCGAAGGTCGAGGTCATGGCGCCCGACCACCACGACCTGGTGCTCGCCATCACCAGCCACGTGCCGCATCTCATCGCCTACAACATCGTCGGCACGGCCTCGGACCTCGAAAAGGTCACCGAGAGCGAGGTCATCAAGTTCTCCGCCGGCGGCTTCCGCGATTTCACCCGCATCGCCGCCTCCGATCCGACCATGTGGCGCGACGTCTTCCTCCACAACAAGGAGGCGGTACTGGAGGTGCTGGGCCGCTTCACCGAGGACCTCATCGCCCTCCAGCGCAACATCCGCTGGGGCCAGGGCGACCAGCTCTTCGACCTCTTCACCCGCACCCGCGCCATCCGCCGCTCGATCATCGACCAGCGGCAGGACACGGCCGATCCGGATTTCGGCCGGAACAGGAAGTGACGGGGACGAGGGGACACGGATGACGGCCGACGAGATCATCGCCCTGCTCGGGCTCCAGCCGCACCCCGAAGGCGGCTATTTCCGCGAGACCTTCCGCGACGCCCCCGGTGCGGATGACCGCGCCGCCTCCACCGCCATCTATTTTCTCCTGAAGCGCGGCGAGCGCTCCCACTGGCATACGGTGGATGCGGTGGAAATCTGGCACTGGCATGCCGGGGCGCCCCTGAAGCTGTCGCTGGCCGCGACCGATGCCGGCCCGGTGACAGAGATCATTCTCGGCGCCGATCTCGGCAAGGGCGAGCGCCCGCAAGGCGTCGTCCCGCCGCATCACTGGCAGGCGGCCGAGACCCTCGGCGACTGGACGCTGGTCGGCTGCACCGTCGCGCCGGGTTTCGATTTCGCCGGCTTCCGCCTCGCCGCCCCCGGCTGGCGGCCGGGCGCCTGAGTCATTGCACGACGGACTGATTTCATGACCGACATTGCCCTTGTCCGCACCCTCGAGGAGCGGCTGTTCAACGCCTGGCCTGCCCTCCAGACCGTCTATTGTGACGGCTGGATGCTGCGCATGGCCGGCGGCCACACCAAGCGCTCCAATGCGGCCAGCCCCTTCTACCCCTCGTCCATCAGCGGCGAGGAGCTCATCCGCACGGTGAAGACGCTGTACCGCAAGGCCGGCATCGAGCCGATGGTGCGCATCACCCCGCTCGCCGGCGAGGGCATCGATGGCGCTTTCGCCGCGGCCGGCTGGACGATTTACGACGAGACCGACGTGATGGTCGCCTCGCTCGCCGAACGGGTGAAGATGGAGGGCGCGCGTGATGCCGCCGTCGTCCTCTCCGAGGAGCCGACGGAGGCCTGGGTCGAGGGCGCGGCGGAGGCCTATGAACTCGCCGACTGGCAGCGCGACATGCTCGGTCGCATCGTCGGATCGATCCGGGTCGAGACTGCCTTCGCCACCGTCTATATCGACCGCAAGGCCGTGGGCTTCGGCCTCGGCGTCTCCGATCGCGGCTATGTCGGCCTCTACGACCTCGCGGTGCATCCCGCCGCGCGCGGCTCGGGCGCCGGCCAGCGCATGATCGGCGCGCTGCTGCACTGGGGCCGCTCGCACGGCGCGCACGCGGCCTATCTCCAGGTGCGCCAGACCAATGTGAAGGCCCACGCCCTCTACGAGCGCCTCGGCTTCAAGGTCGCCTACGCCTATCACTGCCGGCGCATGCCGCAGGGGTGAGGGGGCGAGGCGCCTTTCACCGCGCAAGTGCGTCCTTCGAGGCTCGCCTTTCAGGCTCGCACCTCAGGATGAGGGAGGTTGAGCGTTGCATCCGGGTCTGCCGAAGAGCGCTGCTCCAGTTCCATGCGGCCACTCTGCAGCGCACCACCCGCCCTCATCCTGAGGTGCGAGGGAGCCCAGCGACCGAGCCTCGAAGGACGCACTTGCGCGATGCAGGTCGCCTCGCTTTCGCTGACGTTGTCGCGTCATGCCCGCCCAGCCCCGCCGTAGCTGGCCCCTCACCCTTCCCTCTCCCCGCATGCGGGGAGAGGGTTATCGCGACCTCGCGCCTGATGCATACCGGCGTGCAGGTCGATGGCCGTAGAGATATCCGCGCCACGCTTTTGCCCCCTCTCCCCGCATGCGGGGAGAGGGAAGGGTGAGGGGCGTCCTGAGGCGCAGTCAGCGAGGGAAGTCGTGGATGCCCGGGATAAGCCCGGGCATGACGGGGGAGGTTCGGGCGCAAAGTCCTCAGCGCCTTGAAGTCCAGTCCTACCGCCGCAACATCTCCTTCGCCGCGACCACCGACCCCACCACGATCAGCGCCACCGCGAGCCCCAGCGACAGGCTCGCCGCGGCATGGCCGAAGGCGACCAGCGCCAGTGTCGAGATGACCGGCGCGGCATAGCTCGCCGCCCCCAGCACCTGGATGTCGCCGCGCTTCATGCCGCGGTCCCAGAGATAGAAGGCCGCGCCCACCGGCCCGAGCCCCAGCGCCAGGATGGCGAGCCACTCACCCGCGGATGACGGCCACACCGTCGTCTCGACCGCGAGATGGCATCCGAGCGCCAGCACGGCCGTGGCGAGGCAGAAGCCAGCGACCGCCTCGGTCGGCACGTCGGGCAGCAGCCGCGCCGTCACGGAGTAGGCCGCCCAGGTGACCGCGCAGCCGAGCGCCGCCGCATAGCCGATGGCGGCCGTGCCGGACACGCTCCCGCCGAGCCCGCCGCGTCCGGCGATGAGCAGCACCGTTCCGGCGAGCCCCAGCAGGGCGCCGATGACGTGATGGCGCTGAAGGCGGTGGCCCGGCAGCAGCGCCGAGAACACGACGATGAGCAGCGGCCAGAGATAGTTGAGGAGGTTCGCCTCCGCCGCAGGGGCGAAGCGCAAGGCCGTGAAATACAGCGCGTGATAGCCGAAGAGCCCGGTGACGCCATGCAGCCAGACCTTCGGCGGCTGGGCGAGGAGTGCGATGCCGCCGGGCCGGAAGGCCACCACGGCGAGGCCGATCGCCCCGCCGATGGCGAAGGTCATGGCGGTGAGCTGGAAGGGCGGCACAGTGCCGGAGGCGGCGGTGAAGAGGGCGAGCAGGCCCCACAGGCCGATGGCGCCGAACCCCGCCGCCGTGGCGGCGCGGGACGAGAGGGAGACGGGCACGGGCGAGGAGGGCATGACGGACCCGTGTCGGCGCGGCGACGACAAGACGTCGCGACCCGCCCGTGAGGGGCAGGCCGGTCAGGCGCGCGGGACGACCCCGCGCGGAGCGATCAGCGACGGCGCTGCGGGCCGCCGGGACGGGCGCCACCGGGGCGCGGGCCGGGGGGCGGAGCATCGCCCTTGTGGCGGAACACGAGACGGCCCTTGTCGAGATCGTAGGGCGTCATCTCCACCGTGACGCGGTCGCCGACCAGCGTCTTGATGCGGTTCTTCTTCATCTTGCCGGCCGTGTAGACGACGACCATGTGGCCATTGTCCAGCTCCACCCGGAACCGGGCGTCGGGCATGACTTCGGTGACCTTGCCTTCGAAATTGAGGACGTCTTCCTTCGCCATCAGCTTGGCTTCTCCGTCGTAGCGCCGGCCCTCCCGGCGCACAAAACCCCGGCGAAGCGGCGAGGCCGCTTGGTGCCAGGGTTCGCGTCATACAGAATTTGTCGACGCGGGACCACCCTCTTGCCGCCGTTACATCCGCGGTCGACTGGATGAGGTGATCTCGCGTCCGGGCTGAAATGCTGCGCGGACCTTTGCGGGCATCGTCGATGCCGGCCATGGGTCTGCGAGAACCGCCTTGGCCCGTCAACGCCGCGTCTGCGGGGTGGTTCCGAAGGATCGGAGCCTCGCGATGCGGCGGACGGGCGGGCCTCGTCAGCCGATGGACCGGAGATGGGGGCTTGCCGCGGGAATGCAAGGGGGCAGGCGACAGGGCGGCGTCAGGCCAGCAGGGCCCGCCCGAGGATCACCGCGCCGCCCAGCACGATCACCGCCTCCAGGATCAGCGTGTGCAGGCGAACGGGGAGCCGGTCGAGAATGGCGCGGGCGACGAAGGCGCCGGGCAGGGTTGCGACCCCCACCAGCAGCGCGAAGACGAGGACGGGGAGAGGCAGCGCATCGTTCCAGCCGAAGGTCCCGGCCTTGACGAGGCCGATGACGATGGAGATGGCGGCATCCGTGGCGATCACCGCCTTGCCGCCAAGCCCGGCCGCCATGAGGAAGGAGACGAGGATGACGCCGGCTCCGCTGGAGGCGCCGGTGACGAAGCCATAGACGCCGCCGGCGGGAAGGAGCTGCCAGCCGGCGAGGCGGAAGCCGGCATGGGCGAGCCAGCGCCTGAGCGGCACCAGCACCATGAGCATGAGGCCGATGACGAGCTGCGCGCCGCCCGTGTCGAGCCGCGTGAAGCCATAGGCGGAGAGCATGACCAGCGGCAGCGCGAGGGGGAGCATCAGCGCCGCCTTCTGCCAGTCCACAGCATCGCGCATGGCGACGAGCCGGCTCACATTGGTGAACAGCGCCGAGACCGCGATGACCGGCACGACATTCTCCGCCCCGATCACCGGCACCAGCACCAGCGGCATGAGCAGGCCCGTGCCATAGCCGGCCATGCCGCCGATGATGGCGGCGCCGAAGGCGCTGGCGGCGACGAGCGCGGCCTGCGCGAGGGAGACATCGGCGAGGGCGAAGGCCATGGGCGGCCCTCCGGCTGGTTCGGCGTGGACGCCGGGGGCCCGGCGGTCTAGCCTCCGCCCGCTCCCGTTCAACCAGCCATAGAGCGATTCGCCTCGATGCGCGCGAGCGCCGACCCGTCGCCGGACAGCCCGGCCGAGACCCTGACCGGCACGATCGAGCGGGTGACCTTCCACTCCCCCGCCACCGGCTTTGCCGTGCTCAAGGTGCGCGTGCGCGGCAAGCCGCAGCCCATCGCCGTGGTGGGCACGACCGCCGCCGTCGCTGCCGGCGAGATGATGACGGCCGAGGGCTCCTGGGTGAACGACCGCACCCATGGCCTGCAGTTCAAGGCCGCCCGCCTCGTCACCGCCCCGCCCGCCTCCAAGGACGGCATCGAGAAATATCTTGCCTCGGGCGCCATCAAGGGCATCGGCATCGCCACCGCCCACAAGATCGTCCAGGCCTTCGGCAAGCGCACCTTCGAGGTGCTGGATTCCGAGCCGCACCGCCTCAAGGAGATCGTCGGCCTCACCGAGGCCCGCATTCGCCGCATCACCGAGAGCTGGGCCGAGGACCGCATCGTCCGCGACCTCGGCGTCTTCCTCCAGGAGCATGGCCTTGGCCTCGGCCAGGCGGCGCGGGTCTATCGCGCGCTCGGCACCGACGCCATCGGCCTCATCCGCCAGGACCCCTATCGCCTCGCCCGCGACGTCAAGGGCATCGGCTTCCTCACCGCCGACCAGGTGGCGGTGTCGCTGGGCCTTGCCCGCGATGCGCCGGAGCGCCTGCGCGCCGGCATCACCTATGCGCTGCAGGAGGCCCGCGACGACGGCCATACCGGCCTGCCGCGCGAGGAGGCCGTGGCTCTTGCCGCGCGCCTGCTCGAGGCCGACGAGCGCCTCGTCGCCGAGGCCGCCGATGCCGAGGTCGCCGCCCGCAATCTCGTCGCCGACACGCTGCGCGGCGAGCCGCACCTCTTCCTGAAGGAGCTGCACCGCGCCGAGAAGATCATCGGCGAGCGGCTGCGCGACCTGTCGAAAGGCTCGCCGCCCTGGGGCAGGATCGACCTCGACACCGAGGTGCCGCGCGTCGAGGCGCGCACCGGCAAGGCGCTCGCCCCCTCGCAGCGCGAGGCGCTGGCCACCATCCTCTCCGCCAAGGTCTCGGTGATCACCGGCGGCCCCGGCGTCGGCAAGACGACGCTGCTCGACACGATCCTCAAGCTGCTGACGCGGCAGGAGGTGAAGGTCACTCTCGTCGCCCCGACAGGCCGGGCCGCCAAGCGCATGACCGAGCAGACGGGGCTGGAGGCCAAGACCATCCACCGCCTGCTCGAGATCGACCCGGAATTCGGCGCCTTCTCCCGCGGCCGCGAGAACCTGCTCGAATGCGACCTGCTGGTGGTCGACGAGACCTCCATGGTCGACGTGCCGCTGATGCTCGCCCTCGTCGAGGCGCTGCCGGCCGATTCAGGGCTCCTGCTCGTCGGCGACGTCGACCAGCTGCCCCCCGTTGGACCGGGCCAGGCGCTCGCCGACATCATCGCCTCGGGCCTCGTGCCGGTGGCGCGGCTGACGGAGGTCTTCCGCCAGGCCGAGGCGAGCCGCATCATCTCCACCGCCCACTCCATCAACCGCGGCGAGATGCCGGAGCCGGTGCCGGCCGGCGCCGAGAGCGACTTCTACTGGGTGGAGGCCTCGACCCCCGAGAGCGGCCTCGCCAAGATCATCGAGATGGTCAAGGAGCGCATCCCCCGCCGCTTCGGGCTCGACCCGATGCGCGACGTGCAGGTGCTGGCGCCGATGAACAAGGGCGTGCTCGGCGCCCGCAACCTCAACATCGAGCTGCAGAAGGTGCTGAACCCCCCGGCTGGCCGCTCCATCGAGCGCTATGGCTGGACCTATGCCGCCGGCGACCGGGTCATGCAGACCGCCAACGACTATGACCGCGACGTCTTCAACGGCGATCTCGGCCAGGTGCTGCGCATCGACCAGGAGGAGGGCGAGCTCGTCGCGCTCTTCGATGGCCGGCAGGTCTCCTATTCCTTCGGCGACCTCGAGAACCTCATGCCGGCCTATGCGACGACCATCCACAAGAGCCAGGGCTCGGAATATCCGGCGGTGGTCATCCCGGTGACGACGCAGCACTACGCCATGCTGGCGAGGAACCTCATCTACACGGCTGTGACGCGTGGGCGGTCGCTGGTGGTGATGGTCGGCGAGACGCGGGCGCTGCGTATCGCCGTCGATGGCGGGCGGATGAAGCCGCGGGTCACCAAGCTGCGGGAATGGCTGGAGGGCTAGGGCCGGGGACCTGTGCCTGGCACGACCCAAGTGCGTCCTTCGAGGCTCGGCCGTTCCGGCCTCGCACCTCAGGATGAGGGAGGGGGGAGCCTTGCAGGCAGCACGGATCGGACCCTGCATCTCGCCCCGGTGTGCCAAGCACTACGCTCCTCATCCTGAGGTGCGAGCCCAGAGGGCGAGCCTCGAAGGACGCACTTGGGGCGTGCAGGCCTAATCGTGGAGTCGATACACACGACGGCCCATCACAGGACCAGCGCGACCCTCACCTCTCCCCAGCGGGGAGAGGTCGCCGAGCGCGAGCGAGGCGGGAGAGGGGGAGAGCCCCCACCGGATAAGCCTGATCCCCCTCTCCCGGCCTGCGGCCGACCTCTCCCCACTGGGGAGAGGTGAAGGGGGTGCCTTTTCCAGGGAGCGCGGCTCCCTGGGGTGACGGGCAGTGCAGCGCGAGGACGGTGCGGGTGGGGCCTTCGCTTGTGGCGTTCGCACCCGAACCTCTCACCGTCATGCCCGCCCCTGTGGCGGGCATCCACGAATGTCCTCAAGCACGGTGGTCAAGTCGTGGATGGCCGGGACAAGCCCGGCCATGACGGGCTGAGGTTCGCGCGCCTCACGTGGCGAGCGCCCCGGCCCTCCTACCCCCTCACATCAGCGGCTTCAGCGCCAGATGCGCGCCGAGCACGAGGAGCCCGATCATGAACCAGGTCCGGAACGCCGCCGCGCTGATCCGCGAGCGCACCACCTGGCCGAGCCACATGCCGACCAGCGCCGGGGCCAGCATGGCGAGCGAGGTGAGCGCCGTGCCGCCCGCCAGAACCCCCTGGCTGAACAGCCCGAAGCCGAGCGCCACCGTCGCCACCAGGAAGGTGATGCCCAGCGCCTGGACGAGGTCGTCCTTCTCCAGCCCCAGCGCCTGCAGATAGGGCACCGAGGGCATGACGAAGATGCCCGTGCCCGCCGAGACGACGCCCGTCAGCAGCCCGACCACCGGCGACAGCCAGGGCTCCGCCCCGGCCGGCACCCTCGGCCGCAGCGGCGACAGCCCGAGCCCGGCATAGAGCATCAGCGTGACGCCGAGCGCCGCCGACGCGATCCCCGCCGAGGCCCCGGCGATGATGCCGCCGCCCGCCCAGGTACCGATGGCGATGCCGGCCAGCAGGGTGCCGAGGCGGCGCGTCAGCGGCCAGAGGTTCGGCCCGGCCGCCACCTGCCAGACATTGGTCAACAGCGAGGGCACCAGCATCCACGCCGCGGCCTGGGCCGGCGGCACGACGAGGCTCAGGAGACCCACCGCGATGGTCGGCAGCCCCAGCCCGATCACGCCCTTCACGAAGCCGGCGATGACGAAGACGATGGCGGCGGCGACGAGGGTGACCATGGAACCTCCGGGGGTGGCACGTGCCGCCAGACTGGCCCCGGCCGGCCGGACGACGGTTCGGCCCCGGCCGAAGCATCGCCGCGCCATCCGGTATAGTCTCAAGCCCGTCGATCCCGCACTCCCTCATGAGGCAGCCAGCGATGAAGGAAGGCCCGTCCATCGCCAGCGTCGCGGCGCTGATCGGCGATCCCGCCCGCGCCAACATGCTCGCCGCGCTGATGAGCGGCCGGGCGCTGACCGCCGGCGAACTCGCCCGCGAGGCCGGCATCGCCGCCCCCACCGCCAGCGGCCATCTCGCCCGCCTGCGCGAGGCCGGGCTGGTGCTGGTGGAGGCACAGGGCCGCCACCGCTATGTGCGCCTCGCCGGGCCGGAGGTCGCCGCCGTGCTGGAGGGACTGATGGGCCTCTCCGCCCGCGACGGCCGCCTGCGCACCCGTCCCGGCCCCCGCGATCCGGCGCTCCGCACCGCCCGCGTCTGCTACGACCATCTCGCGGGCGAATGGGGCGTCCGGCTCTACGATGCGCTCCTTGCCGATGGCCGTCTCGACGCGGCCGGTGGCAGTCCGGTCCTCACGACCCGCGGCCGCGCCTTCTTCGCCGCCGAGGGCATCGACCTCGCCGCGGCTGCCTCATCGCGCCGGCCGCTCTGCCGCGCCTGCCTCGACTGGAGCGAGCGCCGGCCGCATCTCGCGGGCGCCCTCGGCCGGGCGATCCTCGACCATGCGATCGCGCGCCACTGGCTGCGGCGCGTGCCGGAGAGCCGGGCCCTGGCCGTCACGCCGCCGGGGCTCTCGGCCTTCCGCGCCTGGACCGCGGCGGCCGACCCGGCCAATGCGGACACCCTTCGCTCCGAAGCCGGTTAGGATGATCGCGGAGAGCCGGGCTCGGCGCTGGTCAGAAGTGCAGGATCATGTCCATCGATCCGATGATGGCCCGGCTGCGGGTCGGCGCGATGCCGAGATTCCCATTGCCGTTGAGGGCGCGGCCGTCGAGTGACCAGTAGACAGCCACCTCCGGCCGGATCTCCAACTGCGGCGAGAACCAGTGCTGCCAGCCGAGGCCGGTATTGACATAGCGCGACTTCACGCCTGTCCGCTGGCCCTGCCGGTCGTCGAAGAATTCCAGCCGCAGCGTGACATTGTCCATCGTCGAGGGACGGTAGTTCACATAGGCGAGGTAGGTCTGGACCGAGGCGTTGCAGGACAGTTGCGTCGCGGTGGCGCAGAAGGCCATGCCGGGCGCGTTGAAGGGCTGGGACTGCGGCATGCCGCCGGCCAGATAGGCCGCCACCATGGCCGGGTTGTTCGCATTGGCGACGCCCCGCTGGTACATCCGATAGGTCTCGAAGGCGATGTGCCATTCGGCGTTGAACTTGTGATAGTAGGTCAGGCCGAACCATTGCAGGTTGTTGTAGCCCCACTGGCCGCCATTGATGCCGTTGGCGACGGCATAGACGCTGTCATTGCCGGAATCGCTGGTCCAGCGGACCCCTGCCGTCACGCTCGGCTGGGCGCCTGGATCCTTCTTGAAGGTCGGCCCCGGATAGAGCGCGTTGGGGAAGGGATTGAACACCCGCTGGCCCATGTTCCACGGCATGGTGTCGGTGCCAACCGACAGCCCGAGCTGCACGAACCAGTTGCGGGTGAGCGCCAGCGTGCCGTTGATCCCCGTATTCGTGTAGTTGTCGAACGTGTACGTCATCGAATGCGAGTACATGTAGTTGTTCGGTGCCAGCTGCGCCTCGATGTCTGGCAGTGAGATGTAACGACCGAAACGGATCAGCAGGCCTTCGGCAATCTGCGGGATGAACAGCTCGCCATAGGCCATGGGAATGTCATAGCCGTAATTGTTGTTGCGCTGGAGCAGCTGGCCGCTGAACAGGCCGTAGGCGCTGGTGTAGCGGTAGTTGGTGCCGAAAATCGGCGCGATCCGGAACCCCCAGTCGATCCGGTCCTTCTGCACCGTGTCGGGCAGGCGCTCGATATAGACCACGGCCTGGTCGAGCTGCACCGTGTTGGGATTGTAGAGATAGGCTGCTGGCGCGTTGCCGCCGCGCACACTGTTGGAGCTGACGTTGCCGCCGACATTCAGCCAGCCATAGATCTGGATGTGGCTGTCCCGCAGGGCGCGGCCGACCGGTGTGTTGGCGATGGCGTTCATGAACGGACTGTCGACGGAATTGGGCCGCGTCACACCGATCGAGGTCGCGCCGCCATAGGGCCATTCGGTGAACGGCATGGGCGGCGTGGAGTGCGGCGTCGCTGGCCAGATCTGCCGGCGCGCAGGGGGCGCATTGGGGTCGGAAGGGGCGCTGTCGCGACCCCATACCAGCTTGTGGTAGCGGAAGAAGCGTTCAACGACGTTGTCGCCGAGATAGGGGGCGAGGCAGCCATAGGTCTGGTAGGGGTCCCCACCGCTCGGGCAGGCCGCCTGCCCTCGCGCATCGGCGGGAGCGCCATGGGCGAGGCCCGACGGGGCCATGATGGCCGCGAGGAGGGCCATGAGGGAAACGTGGGGCGGTCGCATGATCGCAACCTCGGGTCGCAAGCCGTTGAAAGGACGGGCAGACCTTGAGGGGAGGACACGTAACGCCGCCATGGCGAAACCGGCGACCGCGCGCAAACGGAGCGTAAAGGCGACGGTGTGCGCGCGGCCTTGCGGAAACATACCGCTACGAAACGGGCTGATACCGCAACAATTCGGTCCGGATTGATGCCACAAACCCCGGGCCATCTCTGGGATCAGGTTTGGCGTTGGACGGAGAGGTCCGTGGGCAAGGTGGTTCAGCAGGTGGCGGCCGTTGGCCGCAGTCTGGCCGGGCAGGTCGTCGTCTCGATTGTCGCGACCGCGGCCGCGGCCTTCATCGTGCCGCCGCTGGTCGAGCGCGCGGCCCCGGGCCTGCTCTTCAGCGCCCGCGAGAAGCCGGCCGCCGTGCAGGTGGCCGCTCCCGAACACTTCGAAGCCGCCTTCCTCTGGCCCCCCGCGACGCCGCCCGCCAGCGCCCAGGATCTCGAGCCGCCGCAGGCGACGCTTCCCGCCGTCGTGCCCGTTCCCTCGCGCCCGCAGCGCCAGGCACAGGCGCAGGCCCAGTCGCAGGCGGTCGCCGGCAATCCCGCTGCCGTCCGCCGCAGCTCAGCGCCGCCGCGCCCGGCAGCCCCCGTCGCGCCGCCGCCCGGCGCGCCCCTCGAGCTTGCCAGCATGATCGCGCCGAAGCCGCCCGCCCCGGAGAAGCGGACCCTGCTCGGCATTCCCGTGCCGCCCCTGCCCTATGAACAGGCCGTCGCCGGGACCCTCGCCAAGGCGCGCGACGCGGTCCGCAGCCTCTTCTGACGTCGCCTCAGGCCTTGCGGCCCGGCTCCTTCGGCGGCGTCGGCTCGGCCGGACGCGGCTCCTGCGGCAGCGACTCCGCCTCCACCGGCACGCCGTTCTCCGGCTCCGCCGTCTGCACCCGCTGCACCGGCGGCGCGATGATGATGCCGTTCTTGCGGAAGCTGTTGAGGATGGCGAGCTGCAGGTCGGAGCGGGTGGTCAGGCCATACTCGACATTGGTGACGACCCCGCGCAGCTCGAATTCGAGGCCGAGATCGCCGAAACGCATGAGGAAGACGCGCGGCGGCGGGTCCTGCACGATGTAGCGGTTCTGGCAGGCGGCCTGGATCATCAGGTCGCGCACCAGGTCGGGGTCGGAATCGTAGGCGACGCGGACGGGGATGGTGATCCGGCTCAACGTGTTCGACAGCGTCCAGTTCTTGACCACGCCGGTGATGAGTTCGGCATTGGGCAGGATGACGGTGGCGCGGTCGAAGGTCTCGATCTCGGTGGAGCGCACCGAGATCTTGCGGACATGGCCCTCCTCGCCCTTCACCACGATGGAATCGCCGACGCGGATCGGCCGTTCCGCCAGCAGGATGAGGCCGGAGACGAAGTTCTGCACGATGGATTGCAGGCCGAAACCGATACCGACCGACAGCGCACCGGCGATGATGGTGATGTTGGAAAGGTCGAGGCCGATCTGGCGCAGCACCAGGCCACCGACGAGCGCGAAGCCGGCATAGCCGACGATGGTGCCGACCGAATTCTGCAGGCCGGAATCCATGCCGCTGCGCGGCAGCACCTTCTCGCGGAACCAGGCCATGGCGGCGCGCAGCGCCAGAAGGCCGATGGCGAGCACCAGCGCGGCGCTGGCGATGGTGAGGCCGATGGACCGCACCTCGGCGAAGCGCACGCCGAAGAAGGCGTCCTCCAGCGAGGCCGCCGCCCCGCCGAAGCCCCAGGGACCGAAGACCGCCAGGGCCGAGCCGAAGAGCACCACGACGTGGAGGAAACCGCCGAACAGCGTGCCGATGAGATCCAGCCGGTCCGGACGGATGCCGATGGCGGCGGAGACGGAGCGTCCGCGCACCGTGGTCGGGCCGAACCATTCGGCGATCACCGTGTCGAGCAGCACGAGGATCATCAGGGTCACGGCGGCGATGACCACCGCGGCGGCGATGCGGCTGGCGAGGAAGGCGGCCAGCGCCGTGTAGCCGGCGATGAGGGCGATGGCGATGATGCCGAGGCCGAGCCACAGGGCCGGCCGGGTCCAGGCCCAGGGCTGGCGCGGGGCTGCGGCCGCCGCTTCCGGCACGCCGCCATCCTCCTCCTCCACGCTGCGCTCCATGGTGCTGCGCAGGAACAGGAAGATGACGACGCCGACGCCGATGGCGGTGAGGCTGGTGATGAAGACGGTGACCGCGAAGGGCGCGATCATCACCCGCGCGAAGGCCAGTGCGACGAGGCCGAGGGCGACGACCCAGACCGCCGCGCGCGTCGAGCTGAACACGCTCTCGGCGAAGGCGTCGGGCAGGTTGACCAGCCGGTAGGCCGGCGCGCCCGGGGCCATCACGCCCTGCATCACGCCGCGGGTGACGGCAATCACCAGCACCGCCGTGAAGACCGCACCGACGATGGGCTGAGCCCGTGGCAGGACCAGTTCGAAGTTCTGGATGATGAGCAGCGGCACGCCGACGAGGATCGGCAGGACGATGGACCTCTCGAGGGCGGTGCGGATCGCCGCGCCGACCAGCGCCAGTTTCGAGGCGGGGACATCGGCCGGCGTCGCGTAGAGGCCGTAGCGCCTGGCCTGGCGATAGGCCCAGAACAGGAAGACCGCCGCCAGCAGGCCGACCGCGAAGGCGACCGCCAGACGCCCGGCGCCGGCGATGTCGGCGAGGTGATGCCACCAGTCCTCGAGCAGGAACTGTCCGGCGCGGCCGAGCGTCGGCAGGCCTTCGCTGAGCTGCATCCAGAACCGCGGGTCGACGACGGGAATGGAGCGCTCGAAAAGCTGGGCGGTGAAGAGCTGGCGCCGCCGGTCGGTGATGCGCTCGGCGATCTGCTCGATGCGGACCTGCTGGACCTTCAGCGCGCGGACGCGCCCGTCGAGTTCGGCGACGGCGCGGGTCTGCTCCTCGCGATGCTGGCGCGCCTCGGCGGCCTCCGGCGGCGCGTTGTCGGCCGGCCTCGGCCCGAGCTGGTTCAGCCGGTCGCGCGCCTCGGCGAGACGCGGCTCGACCGAGGCGAGGGCCGTCGAAAGGCTTTCGCGCAGGGGGTCGAGGCGATTGCGCAGCTCGGTCAGCTCCACCTCGCCGAGGGGCCGCTCCAGCGTCGCCTCGACCTGGTCGAGATAGGCGCGGGCCGTGTCGATGGCCGCCTGGGCCGATCCCGGAGCGGCGGAGGTGGCACCGCCCGGCACCTGGGCGCTGGCCTGGGGCGCGGATGCGGCGAGGCCGAGGACGAGGAGGGCGGCGAGGATCAGGCGAAGGGCTGGCATCGGGCGCGGGTCGAAGCTCTGGGGAGGAATCGGGACAGCGAATCGGCAGCGATGACCTTGCCATGCCGCGGCGGGCTCCGACGAGGCCGCAGGTTACGGCCGCATGGCACCGTCAGGGACGCGGGGAGGCCGGCGGGAAAGCGCCATAGGCCGAGGCCGGCGGCGGCAGGGCGTCGGGGTCGAAGCCGGCTTGCCGGTTGATGGCATCGAGCACCGCTTTCAGGGCGTCGCGGTCGCGGGTGGTGTCGCGCAGCGGGGCGGCGGCGCCGGACCGGCGGATGAGGATCTGCGGGTCGGGCAGGACGAAGGGATCGTCCCATGAGCCCTGGACCACGAAGGGCAGCTCGAAATTGCCCTCGCCCGGCCGCGGGCTCGCCGAGGCGGTCCGCTTCAGCGTCGCCACGCCCCGCAGGTCGAGGTCACGCACGGGGAGCTGCGAGGTGCCTTCCATCCGCACCGTAACCACCTGTCCGTCCATCACCATGTCGGTGGTCACCGCCACGCCGCCGATGATGCGGATGGTGGCGGAGATGCGGTCATAGGGCGTGCGGCCGGACCGGGCGTCCTGGCCGGCGGCGGCGAGCGGGCGGCGTTCCAGCCGCCGCAGGATGGCCTCGGCGTTGAAGCCCTGGAGCGAGCCTTCGATGGCGGTCAGCGTCACCTGGCCGGAGGCGGTGCGGGCGAGGCTCGCCATCGTGTCGCCGCGGGCCTCGATGGCGGCCTGCAGGTTGGCGGTGCCGTCGAGCCGGCGGAAGCCGAACCACTCGCCAAGGCCCTGGCCGAGCTGGGCGCGCTGGACGCTCAGGGTCGCCCGCAGCTCCATCTCCTCGCCGGCCGGCGTCACGGCGAGCGTGCCGCTCAGCGTGCCGCCATAGGCGATGGCCTCGCCGAGGGTGGCGGAGATGCGGCCGTTGCGGGCGGTGATGAGAGCGGCGGAGCGGCCGAACTCGGCCTGCCCGATGACCAGCTCGCGCGCCGAAACACGCAGGTCGAGGTCGATCGCCGCCACGGCCGAGAGGTCGATGGGCCGGCGGCTCCAGCCACGCCCCGGCTCCGGCGACAGGTGCAGGTCACGGAAATAGGTGGTCGCCACGACGCGGCCGGCATCCAGCGTGCCGCGCACCAGCGGCCGGTTGCCCGCGAAGCTGACCGACAGCGCGCCTTCCGCGACATTGCCGTCGAGTTCGGCATTGACCTTGCCGAAGGCGAGCGCGTTCGGCAGCACCTCGACCTGCCCCTTGAGGGCGAAGGCGCCGAGCGAGGGGCCGATGCCGGGGTTCTGCCCGAGCCAGCGCAGCAGGTTGCGCAGCGAGGGACCCTCGGCGGTCAGCGCCCCGTTGGCGGTGACCGTGTCGCCATTGGTGAGTGTGCCCTCGAAACCGCCGCGCAGGGGCGTGGAGGTGAAGCGCATCTTGAGGCCGGTCGGCTCGGCGATGAACAGCGCCTGCGGCCGGGCGAGCACGGCATTGATCTCCAGCGGCTCGCCGTTGACCGTCAGGCGGCCGGAGAGGTTCGCCTGGCGCTCGCCGCCGGGCCAGGACACCGCGAAATCGACGTCGCGGATCTCGGTGCGCGACTGGCTCAGCCCGTCGACGATGGTGGCGCGGCCCTCGGTGATGCGGAAATCGGTGAGCCCGGCCTGGCGCTCGCGGGCGGCGCTGCGCAACCGGTCGAAGGCGCGGTCCCAGTTGGAGCGGCCGTCGGCAGCGACGCGCACCATGATCTGCGGGCGATGGATCGTGTAGTCGGAGATCACGAGGTGGCCGGCGAGGAGCGGCAGCAGGCGCAGCGAGCCGGTGATGCTCTCCGCCCTGACCGGCGGTTCGCCGGTCTGCGTCTCGTCGCCGAAACGCACGTCGTCGAGGCGCACCGAGAGTTGCGGGAAGACCGACAGGGTGATGCCGCCGCGAATCGCCACGGGCAGGCCAAGCCGCTGGGAGAGCTCGGCGGTCGTCGTGGCCCGCACCGTCTCCGTCGGCAGCAGCAGCGGCACGAGCAGCAGCAGGGCCGCGAAGACGGCGAAGAACCCGCCGGCAGCTGCAGCGATGCGCTTGAGAGGTGAGGTGAGGGTCACGCGAGGTGGTCCCGGTCCCGGCTGTGCCCGTCTGCGGTCAAGCGGGCCGTGAAGTTCCAATCCTGTGGATCGGGACCATCGACGAGCCCCGTGGCATTTCGATGGCCGAGGGCAGGTCGCGGCAGGGCCGCGACCATATGCCCATGATACCGCCTGCCATCGCGGCCAGGCGAGCCCTGCCGCGACGGCGCTGGAATGATCGTCAGGCGGCGGCCGCGAGGTCGGGCGCCACCGCGAAGGCAGCTTCCGTGTTGGCCTTGATCTCGTCGAGCGTGACGCCCTCGGCGAGCTCGACCAGGGTCATGCCGGAGCCGCCCTTCTTGTCGATGGCGAAGACGCCGAGATCGGTGATGACGAGGTCCACAACCGCCGCGCCGGTCAGCGGCAGGGTGCAGCGCTTCAGCAGCTTCGGGCCGTCCTTGGCCGTGTGCTCCATCACCACCACGACCTTCTGCACGCCGGCGACGAGGTCCATGGCGCCGCCCATGCCCTTCACCATCTTGCCGGGGATCATCCAGTTGGCGAGGTCGCCGTTCTCCGCCACCTGCATGGCGCCGAGGATGGAGAGGTTGATGTGGCCGCCGCGGATCATCGCGAAGCTGTCCGACGAGGAGAAATAGCTCGTCGTCGGCAGCTCGGTGATCGTCTGCTTGCCGGCATTGATGAGGTCCGGATCCTCCTCGCCCTCGAAGGGGAAGGGGCCCATGCCCAGCATGCCGTTCTCCGACTGGAGCTGCACGGTCATGCCGGCGGGGATGTGGTTGGAGACCAGCGTCGGGATGCCGATGCCGAGGTTCACGTAGAAGCCGTCGCGCAGTTCCTTGGCGGCGCGGGCGGCCATCTGGTCACGGGTCCAGGCCATGCTCTCGTCTCCTCTCAGGCTGCTTTCGGGCGGGTGGTGCGCTGCTCGATGCGCTTCACGGCGTTCGGCACATGGACGATGCGCTTCACATAGATGCCGGGCGTGTGGATCAGGTCGCCGTCGATCTCGCCGACCTCGACGAGGTGTTCGCACTGTACGATGGTCATGCGCGAGGCGGTGGCCATCATCGGGTTGAAGTTGCGGGCGGTCTTGCGGAAGACGAGGTTGCCCTCCTTGTCGGCCTTCCAGGCATGGACCAGCGAGATGTCGGCGAACAGGCCGCGCTCCATCACATAGGTCTCGCCGTCGAACTCGCGGACCTCCTTGCCGTCGGCGATGACGGTGCCGACGCCGGTCTTGGTGAAGAAGGCCGGGATGCCGGCGCCGCCGGCGCGGATGCGCTCGGCCAGCGTGCCCTGCGGGTTGAATTCCAGCTCCAGCTCGCCGGAGAGGAATTGCTGGGCGAAGAGCTTGTTCTCGCCGACATAGGACGAGATCATCTTCTTGATCTGCTTGGTCTCCAGCAGGATGCCGAGGCCGGCCCCGTCGACGCCGGCATTGTTCGAGATGACGGTGAGGTTCTTCGCCCCCGACTCGCGCACTGCCTCGATCAGCACGTCCGGAATGCCGCAGAGGCCGAAGCCGCCGGACATGATGGTCATGCCGTCCTTGATCTGGCCCGCCAGGGCGTCCCTGGCCGAGGAAAAGACCTTCGAACTCATTGTCTGTCGCCTCCCGGGGGGCTCTCGGGCCCCCGTCGATCCCGGCCGCGCACGGCCATTTCAAGTCGCCGCGACAATGGGGGATTTTCCGCGGTGCATCAAGGATGAACCGGTCGTCAGGTTCGCCCCGTTCGTCGCATCAGTAACCCAGCGTACGTGGCAGCCACAGGGCGAGGTCGGGCACCATCGCGACCATCGCCATGGCCGCGGTCATCGCCAGCACCATCCAGATCACCCAGGGGACCGTCGCCTCCATGGGCACCCGCGCGATCTTGCAGGACACCATCAGGTTGACGGCGACGGGCGGCGTGAACTGGCCGATGGCGATCATCATGGTGAGGATGACGCCGAACCAGACGAGGTCCCACGAGAAGGAGTTGGCGATCGGGATGAGGATGGGCAGCAGGATCAGGTAGATCGAGATGCCATCGAGGAACATGCCGACGATGATGAGCAGGATCACGAGCAGGGCCAGCGTCCCCGTCGCGCCGAGGCCGAGCCCGACAATGGCGTCGGCGATCGGCTGGACGATGCCGAGCGTCGAGATCGACCAGGCGAAGACCGAGGCGAGCGCCACGACGATCAGGATGACGGCCGAGAGCTCGCCGGCCTCCACCAGCATCTCGTAGACGTCGCGCAGGGTCAGCGTGCGGTAGATGAAGAAGCCGATGAAGAGCCCGTAGGCGACGGCGATGACGGCGGCCTCCGTCGGGGTGAAGGCGCCCGAGCGCATGCCGCCGAGAATGACCACCGGCGCCATCAGGCCCCAAAAGGCCTCCTTGAACGTGCCCCAGACGGTCAGGGCGTCGCCGGTCTGGCGGGTCTTGCCGCCGAAGTCCTTGATCCACGAAATGACGAGGATCGGCACGATGATGGCGAGGCCGGCGAGGATGCCGGGGATCATGCCCGCCGCGAAGATGGCCGGGACCGACACGCCCGGCACCATCACCGCATAGATGATGAAGGCAATGGAGGGCGGGATGAGGATGTCGGTGGCGGCCGCAGCGCCGACCGTCGAGGCGATGAAGGCGCGGGGATAGCCGTCCTTCACCATGGAATCGGTGACCACCTGCCCGACGGCCGCCGATGTCGCCGGACCCGAGCCCGAAATGCCGCCGATCACCATGGCGACCAGCACCGAGACGGTGGCGAGCGCCCCGCGCCCGGCGCCGACCAGCGCGGTGGCGAACCGCACGAGGCGCAGCGCCACGCCGGTCCGGTCGAAGACCGAGCCGACGAGGACGAACATCGGGATGGCGATCAGCGGGTACTTGGCGATGCCGGCATAGACGTTGGTCGGCACGGCGAGGATGCTCTGTCCGGCGATGACGATGGCGAGCGTCCCGGCGAGGCCGAGGGAAATGCCGACCGGGATGGCGGCGGCCAGCATCACGAAGAAGGCGGCGAAGAGGACGAGGCCGGTCATGCGTCTTCTCCCCGGGCAAGGCGGATGAAGCGGCCGACGGCGCGCGCAATGACGGCGATGGAGAGCAGCGGCATGATCCCCGTATAGATCCACTGGGGATTGCCGAGGCCGGGGGAGAGCACCTCGAAACGGTACTCGTCCCAGGCCAGGCGGCCGCCATGGACGAGCAGGATGCCGAAGCAGATGATGACCGCCACCATGGCGATCATCTCGAACCGTCGCCGCAAGGCCGGGGTCATGGCATCGATCGCCACGCCGATCCGGATGTGGCGTCCCGCCGCCACGGCCAGCGACGAGCCGACCATGGTGACGACCACCATCAGCACCACCGAATATTCCTCCGTGAAGGCGAAGGAGACATTGGTGAGATAGCGCACCACCACATTGCCGAAGGTGATGAGGGCCATCGCCGCCATGGCTGCGGCAATCAGCATTTCCTCGATCTTGAGCGGGACGCGCGGCTTCGGGATCGGCTGGCTGGCCGTGGGATCGAGTTCGACGGACAAGGGAGAGGCCTTCGCAAGAGGGGCGCAGCCGGCGCAGGCCGGCCGCGCCCGGGATCGAACGGCGATCAGCTCGCGGCGTTGGCCGCGGCTTCCGCCTTCCTGACGAGGTCGGCGCCGACCTGCGCCGCCCACTTGTCGAAGACCGGGCGGGTGACGCGGGCGAAGGCGCGCTTCTCCTCCGTCGTCAGCGACACGGTGGCGACGCCGCGCTTCGTCAGTTCCTCGAGCGAGGACTTGTCGTTCGGGTCGAGCACGCCGAGGCCCTTGCGGGTCGCGGCGATCTGCACCTTCGCCGCGTCGCGGGCGCTCTCACGGACGATCTCCTTGTCGGCCGCCGAGAACGTGTCCCAGACGGGCTTCGCCACATGGAATAGCCCGGCATCGACGCAGTAGTTCCAGATCGTCATGTGCTTCTGGGCCAGCGCATCCATCTTCAGCCCGAGGAACAGGTTGACCGGGTTCTCCTGCCCGTCGACGGCCCCCGTCGACAGCGCCGGCTGAAGGTCGGCGAAGGACATCTGCACCGGGTTGGCGCCGAGGCCGTTATAGATGTCGGCGAAGATGGCGCCGGCGGCGAAGCGGATCTTCAGGCCGCGCAGGTCCTCCGGCTTCTGGATCGGCCGCTTGGAGTTGGACAGCTCGCGGAAGCCGTTCTCGCCCCAGGCGAGCGGCACCACGTCGCGCGTCTCCATCACCTTGAACAGCGTCTGGCCGACCTCGCCATTGACGATGGCGTCGAAGGCCCGGTGGTTCGGCATCAGGAAGGGCAGCGAGAACAGGTTCATCTCGCGCACCTGCGGCGAGATGTTGATGGTCGAGGAGACCGTGAAGTCGATGACGCCCTGGCGCATGGCCACGAGCTCGCGGGTCTGGTCGCCGCCGACGAGCTGCGAGCCTGGATAGACCTTGACGTTGATGCGGCCGTTGGTGCGCTGCGTCACCATCTCGGCCCACTGGAACGCGCCCTCCGACAGGGCGATGGGGCGGTTGCCGACGACCGAGAGCTTGTACTCGCTCTTCAGCGTCTGGGCCTTCGAGACCCAGGGCGCCATGACCGCGGCGCCGAGACCTGCAACCGCGATGCGGCGCGACAGAACGATATGCGACTTGCGCTCCGACATGAGCGCCTCCTTCCCTGAACAGCGTTTCGTGGCCCTTGTCCGGGCTCTTCCGGCCCGGTCTGGTGCGATCATGGGCCGATGGTGCCTGCGCTGGCAAGTTCCGCCATCGGATGGCTGTCCGCCGCTAGGGATGGCGAGGGGGACCGCGGCGCGCCGCGCCCCCTGTGTCGAATGGCTGAGTTTTGCTGGCTTTCGCCAGGGGGTGCGACCACACGCCATCCTCCAAAGGGCAGAATCCGGCACTTTCCGTACGGATTTGAATTGACCTCGCCATACCCTCGGGTAGGTTTTGCCCCGCACGGACCGGCGATCGGCCGTGCGGGAACGCATCGGCGACCGAAGACGGCATCAAGCCGCGGGGACGCCTTCCAGGGAGGAGATGGCGGTGTCGCCATTGCATCCGGCCGCGCCTGTTCGGCCGCCAGCCGCTCGTCTCGACGTCGAGGATCTGTCGTTGCAGTTCGGCGGCGTGAAGGCGCTCGACGGCATCGAGCTTCACGTCGAGCCGGGCTCCATCACCGCCCTGATCGGCCCGAACGGCGCCGGCAAGACCTCCGCCTTCAACGCCATTTCCGGCTTCTACAAGCCGAAGACCGGCCGCGTGCTGCTCGACGGGCAGGACATCACCAACGTCCCCGCCCGCGACCGCGCCAAGCTCGGCCTTGCCCGCACCTTCCAGAACATCGCGCTCTTCCGCGGCATGACCGTGCTCGACAACATCAAGCTCGGTCGCCACGCGCACCTGACCACCGGCGTGTTCGACGCCTTCCTCTACTGGGGCAAGGCCAAGCGCGAGGAGATGGAGCTGCGCGCCGAGATCGAGCGCGACGTCATCGATTTCCTCGAACTCGACCACATCCGCAACGTGCCCGTGGCGATCCTGCCCTACGGCCTGCAGAAGAAGGTCGAGCTCGCCCGCGCCCTCGCCATGCGGCCGCGCATCCTCATGCTCGACGAGCCGGTGGCCGGCATGAACCGTGAGGAGACCGAGGACATGGCCCGCGCCATCCTCGACGTGCGCGACGAGTGGGGCGTCACCGTCCTCCTCGTCGAGCACGACATGGGCATGGTCATGGACATTTCCGACCATGTCTGCGTGCTGAACTTCGGCCGCCGCATCGCTGCCGGCACGCCGGCCGAGGTGCGCGCGAACCCCGACGTGATCAAGGCCTATCTCGGCGGCTCCGGCGACCCGCGCAAGGGCACCGATCCTGCCGCCGTCAGCGAGGTTGCGTGATGGCGATCGAATTCATCGACATCGTCGAGACGAGTCTGGCCGGCCTCGGCACCGGCTCGCTCATGGCGCTGACCGGCGTCGCCTTCGTCATCATCTACAAGGCCACCAAGGTCATCAATCTCGCCATCGGCGAGATGCTGATGATCGGCGCCTTCGTCTTCTACGGTTTCTCGGCGGGCCTGGCGCTGCCCATCTGGGCCTCGGTGCCGGCGACGCTGGTCGTCGCCGCGCTGATCGGCGGCGTCATCGAGCGGACGATGATCCGCCCGCTGCTCAAGGACAATCCGGTCTCCGTCTTCATGGTGACGATCGGCCTGACCTCGGTGCTGATCGGCGTCGTCGAGCTCGTCTGGTCGGCCGAGCCGCGCCGCCTCCCCGAGTTCCTGCCGCAGCAGCCGGTGCTGCTCGGCGACGCCTTCATCCCCTCGAAGACCGCCTATTCCTTCCTGATCGCCTCGGCCGTGATGGCGGTGCTGATCACCGTCTTCGCCTTCTGGCGCGGCGGCATCGCGCTGCGTGCCACGGCAACCGACCGCGCCGCGGCCTCGTCGGTCGGCATCGACGTTCCCGGCGTCTTCTCCTTCTCCTGGATGCTCGCCGCCACCGTCGCGGCGCTCGCCGGCATCCTCGTCGGCTCGGTCGGCGGCATCTCCTCGGCCATGGGCCTCTTCGGCCTCTCGGTCTTCGTCGTGGTGATCGTCGGCGGGCTCGACTCGATCCTCGGCGCGCTCATCGCCGGCCTCTTCATCGGCTGGCTCGAGGCCATGGTCGGCCGCTTCCTCGGCGGCGAGTTCAAGCTGCTCGCCACCTTCTCCATCCTGCTCATCGTGCTGGTCGTCAGGCCCTACGGCCTGTTCGGCACGCACGAAATTGAGAGACTCTGATCATGCGCGTCGCCACCGCCAAGGAGAGCTACGCCGCCGACCAGGGCCTGTTCAAGACCGACACCCAGAAGGTCTGGTTCGGCCTGCTGCTCGCCGCCCTCGTCCTCTTTCCCCTGCACGGCTCGAACTACTGGATGTTCCTCGCCGTACTGGTGATGATCAACATCATCTCCACCACCGGCCTGAACATCCTCACCGGCTATACCGGTCAGGTGAGCCTCGGCCACGCCGCCTTCATGGCGGTGGGTGCCTATACCGTCGCCTTCTTCGACGGCCGCTTCGACACGCCGGTCCTCTTGAACCTCGTCCTCGCCGGGGCGGTGGCCGCCTTCATCGGCTATCTCGTCGGCCTGCCGTCGCTGCGCATCAAGGGCCTCTACCTCGCTATCGCGACGCTGGCGGCCTCCGTCATCCTCGGCTTCATCTTCCTCAACTGGACGCCGGTGACCGGCGGCCTGCGCGGCCTCAACGTGCCGACCGCCACCATTGCCGGCATCGAGCTCGCCACGCCCGACCGCCTCTACTGGCTGGTCATGCCCATCACCGTGATCATGGTGCTGGCGGCGAAGAACCTCTTCCGCACCCGCGTCGGCCGCGCCTTCATCGCCATCCGCGACCGCGACATCTCCGCGGAAATCATCGGCATCTCGCTGCTCAAGTACAAGCTGACGAGCTTCGCCATCTCGTCCTTCTATGCCGGCGTCGCGGGGGGCCTTTGGGCCTATCTCTTCCGCGTCGTGACGCCGGAGAGCTTCCCGGCGCTGGCCTCCATCTTCTTCCTCGCCGCCGTCATCGTCGGCGGGGCCGGCACCATCATCGGCGGCATCTTCGGTGCCGTCTTCATGACGCTGATCCCCGAGTTCCTGAAGCTCGCCGCCACCGCGGTCGTGCCCTGGTTCCCGGACGCGCCGATCTATCTCGCGCCCGTCCGCGCCATCATCTTCGGCCTGCTCATCATCGGCTTCCTCATCTTCGAACCCATGGGGCTCGCGGAGATGTGGCGCAGGACGCGCCGCTACTTCGCCCTGTGGCCGTTCAGGACGTGAACCCAACCCACAAGAACCGCCGCCAAGGCGGACGACAACCCCAGAGGAGACACCCATGACCCGTCTGTCCCGCCGTGCATTCAGCCAGCTCGGCCTCGGCGCCGCGCTCGTCTCGACCGCTTCCGGCCGCGCCTTCGCCCAGGCCCCCGAGCTCGTCATCGGCGCCGCCAACCCGATGTCCGGCGTCTTCGCCTTCGCCGGCGTCGAGGGCTTCGAGGGTGGCCGCGACCACTTCGAATTCGTCAACCGCAACGGCGGCGTCGGCGGCCGCCGCATCCGCTACGTCAACGAGGATTCGGGCTACCGCGTCGACAACGCCGTCGCCATCTTCACCCGCATCACCTCGCAGCATCAGACGCCGGTCTTCTTCGGCGACTCCACCGGCTTCCAGAAGGCCATCAATCCCGAGCTGAACCGCCGCGGGTCGACCGTCATGGCCGGCGCCTCCTTCGCCTCGGAGATCGACAATCCCCAGGCCTTCCCGAACCAGTGGATTCCCGGCCCGAACTACTCCGACCAGTTCCGTGTCCTGCTGCGCTACATCGCCAGCCAGAAGAGGGGCGCCTCGGTGGTCTTCGTGTACTCGGACACCGAGTTCGGCCGTGACCCGATCGCCGCCGGCGAGGCCGAGGCCAGGCGCCTCGAGCTCAACGTCGTCGAGAAGATCGTCACCCAGCCGGGTTCGGTCGACGTCTCCGGCGACGTGCTGAAGATCCGTCGTCGCAATCCCGACTACGTCATCTTCCACGGCTACGTGCTGCAGCCGATTCCGGAGTTCATGGCCCAGGCCCGCCAGGCCGGCATGACCTCGCGCTTCATGGGCACCTTCTACTCCACCGACACGGTGCTGATGAACCGCGCCGGTGCTGCCGCCGACGGCTACATGGGCGTCTCCTGCTACAACTTCGACGCCAATGCCCAGGGCGCCCAGGTCGAGGCCATCCGCGCCGCCAATGTCGGCAAGACCCGGACCCACGCCTATTACCAGGGCTGGACCAACGCCATGCTGGCGGTCGAGGTGCTCCGGCGGACGCTCGCCGCCAACGAGGAGCTGAACGCGGTCAACATGATGAAGCATGCCCGCGGGCTGAAGAACTACGACACCGGCGGCGTCTTCGGCGTGCCGATCTCGATGGTCAACAACTCCTTCCCGCACGGCCGCGTCTACCAGTACTCGGCCGCCGACAAGGTGCTGAAGCCGGCCTCCGACTGGATCACCATCTCGGCCAGCGCCTGAGCCACATCCCGGGCGGCGGCGCCGTCGCCGCCCGGCCCCATCCCGCAATGCCAGAGAGAGCCATGGCTGCCACCGGCGACCTCATCCTCGAGGTGAACAACATCGAGGTGGTCTACAACAAGGCCATCCAGGCCCTGCGCGGCCTGTCGCTCGCCGTGCCGAAGGGCAAGATCGTCGCCCTGCTCGGCTCCAACGGCGCCGGCAAGTCGACCGTGCTCAAGGCGGTCTCGGCGCTGCTGCCCATGGAGAACGGCCTGGTCACCGAGGGCCGCATCACCTTCGACGGCGAGGCCGTCGAGCAGAACGCCCCGCATACGCTGGTGCGCCGCGGCCTGTTCCACGTCATGGAGGGGCGCCGCATCTTCGCCGACCTGACGGTGGAGGAGAACCTCACCGCGGCGACCTATGCGCTCACCGGCCGCGACATCGCGGCGGACTTCGACATCGTCTACCGCTACTTCCCGCGCCTCGCCGAGCGGCGCAAATCCATCGCCGGCTATCTGTCGGGCGGCGAGCAGCAGATGCTGGCCATCGGCCGCGCCCTCGTCGCCAAGCCCCGCGTCATCCTGCTGGACGAGCCCTCGCTCGGCCTCGCACCGCTGCTGGTCGAGGAGATCTTCGGCATCATCGCCCGCATCAACCGGGAAGAGGGCGTTTCCATGCTCCTCGTCGAGCAGAACGCCTCCGTGGCCCTCTCCATCGCCCATTACGGCTACATCATGGAGACCGGCCGCATCGTCATCGACGGGCCGACCGAGAAGCTCACCTCGGACCGCGACGTGCAGGAATTCTATCTCGGCCTGTCCCACAAGAGCTATCGCGACATCAAGCACTACAAGCGGCGCAAGAGGTGGCTGTCATGACCACGACCGTCCTCAAGCTCGACATGGCGCGCGAGAGCGCCGGCCCGGCGGCCGCGGCCGATCCGGCCGCCGCCCTGCCGCCTCTCTCCGTCGTCGAGATGCTGAAGAAGCATGCGACCGAGCGGGGCAACGACATCGCCATCCGCCAGAAGCGCTTCGGCATCTGGCAGCCCACCACCTTTGCCGAATACTGGCTGCGCTCCTGCCACCTGGCGCTCGGGTTCCGCGAGCTCGGCCTGACGCGCGGCGGCCATGTCGGCGTCATCTCCGAGAACCGCATCGAGTGGGTGCTGTCGCAGATGGGCGCCGGCGTCCTCGGCGCGGTGACGGTCGGCGTCTATCCGACGAGCCCGTCCAACGAGGTCGCCTACGTCCTCGACCACGCGGACTGCACCATCGTCGTCTGCGAGGACCAGGAGCAGATCGACAAGGTGGTGGAGGCCCGCGCCGACCTGCCGAAGGTCAAGAGGATCATCGCGCTGGAAAACCGCGGCCTTGCGGGCTACGAGCCCGGGCTCGTCATGACCTTCGACGAGGTCGAGGCGCTGGGCCGCGCGGCCTATGAGAAGGAGCCCGGCGTCGTCGAGACGCTGATGCGCGACCACAGCCTCTCCGACATTGCTCTGCTCATCTATACCTCTGGATCAACCGGCAAGCCGAAGGGGGCCATGCTCTCCTTCCGCAACATCCGCGCCGGTGCCAGCGGGCTGGTCGAGCGCTATGGCATCGGCGCCGGCTGGTCGACGCTCTCCTACCTGCCGCTGTGCCACGTCGCCGAGCAGGCGACGACGATCTTCGGCCCGCTCTACACCGGCAGCCAGGTCAATTTCGGCGAGAGCCTGCGCACCGTGCAGGAGGACCTGCGCGAGGTGGCCCCGACGAGCTTCCTCGGCGTGCCGCGCATCTGGGAGAAGATGCATTCCGGCATCCGGGTGAAGATGTACGAGGCCCGGCCTGCCCAGAAGTGGCTCTACAAGACGGCCTTCGACCTCTGCTCGCCCTTTGCCGACAAGCCGCGTTCGCAATGGTCGCTCGCCGAGCGCGCCAAATATGCCTTCGCCTATGTGACGGTGTTCCGCGCGCTGAAAAACGCCATCGGCCTCACCCGCTGCCGCATCGCCTTCACCGGCGCCGCGCCGATCTCGCCTGAGGTCATCCGCTTCTTCCGCACCATCGGCGTGCCGCTGGTCGAGATCTACGGCATGACCGAGACCTCCGGCGGCATCCTTGGCCAGAGGGTCGAGGACGTGGTGGTCGGCACGGTCGGCCAGCCCATGACGGGCACCCAGGTCCGCCTCGCCGAGGATGGCGAGATCATCGCCAAGGGCGCGGCCATCTTCGAGGGCTACTACAAGAACGAGGAGGCCACCCGGCAGTCCATCATCGACGGCTGGCTGCATACCGGCGACGTCGCGGAGATGAACGGTCCCCACTTCAAGATCGTCGACCGCAAGAAGGACATCATGATCACCGCCGGCGGCAAGAACCTGTCGCCGACCGAGATCGAGCATGCCGTGAAGATGAGCCCCTTCATCAAGGAGTGCATCGTCTTCGGCGACCGCCAGAAATATGTCGCCGCCCTCATCCAGATCGACATGGACACGGTCGGCAAGTGGGCGGAGATGAAGGGCATCGCCTTCACCAACTACAAGAACCTGTCGCAGGCTCCGCAGGTCGTGGCGCTGGTGCAGGACGCGGTGGACAAGGCGAACGAGACGCTCGCCCAGGTCGCCAACATCCGCCGCTTCGAGATCCTCGACAAGGAACTCGACCACGACGACGGCGAGGTCACCGCCACGATGAAGGTGCGCCGCAAGGCCATCGAGGCGAAATACGCCGACGCCATCAAGCGGCTCTACGCGGGGGCTTGACGGCTGACTGGCGGGTAGAGCCTTGGCTCCTGGACCCCCTTCCCCTCGCTCCGCTCGGCCGGGGGTGACGGGCGGTGAACCGGGGGAGACAAGAGTTCATATCCCCATGGAGAGCAAGAACCTCCGCCCGTCATGCCCGGGCTTGTCCCGGGCATCCACGAATTCTCGGAGGGCGGTGGTCAAGTCGTGGATGGCCGGGACAAGCCCGGCCATGACGGAGAGGGCTGTGCCCTTCAGGACCGGCCAACCATCCTCCAGACACGCCCACCCGTCATCCCCGGCCGAGCGAAGCGAGGGGAAGGGGATCCAGGGGTGGCAGGGCGCCACCCGGCAGCAGCTCATGACGGCCGGGCTGACCCGGCCGCCGGCTCGCAGCCTCAGTTCGCCCCATCCAGCAGGCGGCGCGCGATCACCTGCGCCTGGATCTCCGCCGCACCCTCGAAGATGTTGAGGATGCGCGCGTCGCAGAGCACGCGGCTCACCGGATATTCCAGTGCGAAGCCGTTGCCGCCATGGATCTGCAGGGCATTGTCCGCCGCCGCCCAGGCGATGCGGGCGCCGAGCAGCTTGGCCATGCCGGCCTCGAGGTCGCAGCGCCGGTCGAGGTCCTTCTGCCGCGCCGAGAAATAGGTGAGCTGGCGGGCGATCATCACCTCCACCGCCATCATCGCGATCTTGTCGGAGACGCGCGGGAAGGCGATGAGCGGCTTGCCGAACTGGATGCGCTCCTGCGCGTAGCGCAGCGCCAGGTCCATCGCCGCCTGCGCGACGCCGACGGCGCGGGCCGCCGTCTGGATGCGCGCGGCCTCGAAGGTCTGCATGAGCTGCTTGAAGCCCTGGCCCTCGACGCCGCCGAGCAGGTTCTCGGCCTTCACCTCGAAGCCGTCGAAGGAGATCTCGTATTCCTTCATGCCGCGATAGCCGAGCACCTCGATCTCGCCGCCGGACATGCCCTCAGCCGGGAAGGGGTTCTCGTCGGTGCCGCGCGGCTTCTCGGCGAGGAACATGGAAAGGCCCTTGTAGCCGGGCTCCTCCGGGTTGGTGCGCACCAGCAGCGTCATCACGTCGGCGCGGACCGGATGGGTGATCCAGGTCTTGTTGCCGGAGACCTTGTAGACATCGCCCTCGCGCACGGCGCGGGTCTTCAGCGAGGCGAGGTCGGAGCCAGTGTTCGGCTCGGTGAAGACGGCGGTCGGCAGGATCTCGCCCGAGGCGATCTTCGGCAGCCAGTGGTCCTTCTGCGCCTCGGTGCCGCCGGCGAGGATCAGCTCGCAGGCGATCTCCGAGCGGGTGCCGAGCGAGCCGACGCCGATATAGCCGCGCGACAGCTCCTCGGAGACGACGCACATGCTCTCCTTGCCGAGGCCCATGCCGCCATAGCTCTCGGGCAGCGTCAGGCCGAACACGCCGAGTTCGGCGAGCTTGGCGACGACCTCGAGCGGGATATAGGCGTTCTCCAGGTGCCACTCATGGGCATGGGGCAGCACCTCGGCCACCGAGAACTTGCGCATCTCGTCGCGGATGGCGACCAGCGTCTCGTCGAGGGCCGGGTCGCCGAAATGGCCGGAGGATTCCTGCTCCTGGACCAGGACGGCGAGGCGGGCGCGGTTCGCTGCGGTGTTGCCGGTGGCGATCAGCGTGTCGGCGGCGCCCGCAAAGCGGCGGGCGACGTCGGCGACCGAGAGGCCCACATCGACCGGGCGCACCACCTCGCCCTGGTTCATCGGGATGCCGCCGAGGATCTGGCTCAGGTACTCGCCAAGGCCGATGCGGACGATGAGGTCCTCCAGCTCGCCGAAGGTGCCGGCTGCGGCGAGGCGCTCGGCATAGGAGGCGAGCTGGCGCACGCTCTCGACGTAGGTGGCAAGCCAGGCGAGGCCATGGGTGGCGCGCTGCTCGCGCTCGATGGCGGCATTGGAGATGCGGCCGTTCTCGGTGACCATGGCGCGCACGGCGGCCGTCGCATCGGCGAGGACCGCATCCACCGCGACGACGGCGCCGCGGGCGAGGTCATGGATGTTGGCGGGCATGTCCTTCACGGCGAGCGCGGCGCTCATGGCGGCTTCCTCGTTGGTCTTGTGGTTGCTGCATTGCAAAATAACGCGGCGGCGGCGCGTGACAATCCGGCAAATGACCGGTGATCCGGGAAAAAGCTTGTGGGCCCTCAGCCCTGCCGGGTCGCCAGCCAGACGCCGGCCGCCGTCACCGCCATGCCGATGAGCTGCACGGGGGTCAGCGTCTCGCCGAAGAACAGAAAGGCCATGAGGGCCGAAACGGCGGGCACGAGATAGATATAGGCGGTGGCGCGCGACACCTCGCCCCGCCGGATCAGGTAGAGGAACAGGAAGATGCCGCCCACCGACAGGGCGAGCACCGACCAGGCCATGGTCAGGATCAGCGTCTGGTTCCACTCGGCCTCGACGCGGCCGAACACGAGGAAAAGCGGCAGCATGGCGAGTGCCGCGGCGATGTACTGCCAGGCGGTTGTGGTCCGCATGTCGCCGCCGGAGACGAAGCGCTTCTGGTAGAAGGTGCCGGCCGTCACCGAGATCATGCCGAGCCCGTTGATGACGAGCGGCGTGACGATGGCCTCGAAGGTCTCCGGGCTCACGCCGACAAGCTTCGGCGCCAGGACGAGGATGATGCCGAGGAAACCGAGCGCGACGCCGATACCCTGCCGGGCGGTGATGCGCTCGCCCAGGATGGCGGGGGCGAGGAGGGCGGTCATCACCGGCTGGAGGCCCGCCATGATGCCGGAGACCCCGGAGGGCACGCCATTGGCGACCGCCCACCACACCGCCGCGAGATAGAGCGCATGCAGCAGCACGCCCGACATCATGGCGTGGCCGATCTCCGCGCGCGACCGCGGCCAGGGCGCGCCCATCACGACCGCGATGGCGGCGATCACGGCGGCGGCGAGCGAGAACCTGAGGAACAGGAACCAGAGCGGATCCGCGAGCCGCGCCGAGAAGCCGGCGACGATCCATCCCGTCGACCAGGCGAGCACGAACAGGAAGGGCACCGCCCGCACGGCGAGGGACATGGGCATCTCAAGACCAGGGGCGCGGACCCTAGGATCAACCGCCCTGGAACACAATCATCTGACGCTGGGGAACGTCTTCCGCCGGCAAACATCTGGAATCGCGCTGAAAACTGCCGTCGGCATTTCGCGTGATAGTTGTTCTTTAACCGTTGGTCGCCACACTCCCGCCGACCCCGAGGGAGAAGTTCGACCATGGCGAGGATGCCGTCTCTGTCTATCCGCATGCGGATTGCGCTGCTCGCGCTGGCGCCGATCGCCGGCGTCTTCGCCGCTGGCGGCGCCGCCTGGTACGGCCAGAAGGCCGTCGCCGAGGCCTTCGAGGCCTATGAGGGCTTCTCCGGCCTCGCCAGCGACGCCGCCCGGGTCCGCGCCGCGGTCCGCGACCTGCGTTTCGCCGCGGTCGACTATGCCGAGCGCTACACCGAGGCCGCCACGACCAACTTCTCCCGCGCCCGCATGGAAGCCATGCTCGCGCTCGGCGAGGCCCGCCGCAAGCCGCAGGCCGCCTCGCTCCAGGGCGAGATCGAGCAGTCGCTGAAGCAGCTCGGCGAGGCCGGCTCCGCCTTCGACCTCGTCCGCGTCACCATCGAGACCCTCGGCACCGACGACACCTCGGGCCTCACCGGCCGGATGAACGAGTCGGTGAAGATGCTGGAGGATCAGTCCCGCCGCGTCGCCCAGAACTTCGACGACGGCGCCGGCATCCTCGAGCAGGTGCTGCAGATGCGCCGCCACGAGAAGGACTTCATGCTGCGTGGCCTCGACAGCGACCTGGAGGCCTTCCGCCAGGCGCGCACCAAGTTCATCAACGAGGTCAACCGCTCGGTTGTCGCCCCGGCCACCAAGGCCGAGCTGCTCAAGGCCGGCGAGATCTACTGGCCGGCGCTCGACTCCTATGTCGAGGGTACCCGCACCGTCGAGCAGACGGTGAAGCAGCTCGACACGCTGCTGACCCGCCTCGACCAGACCACCAACGTGCTCGTCTCGGCCGCCGACGCCGGCAAGACGCGCGCCAACGACGCCCGCCTCGAGGCCCAGTCCGAGACGCAGATGCTGATGATCGGCATCATCGCTGCCGCCGTTGTGCTCTGCGGCATCATCGCCATGGTCCTCGGCCGCTCGATGACCCGCCAGCTCGGCGGCATCACCGCCGCCATGCGCCAGCTTGCCGGCGGCGACACCTCCGTCGTCGTTCCCTCCACCGAGGCGACCGACGAGCTCGGCGAGATGGCCCGCGCCGTCCTGGTCTTCCGCGACAACGCACTGGAGCGCGAGCGTCTCGCCGCCGAGCAGATCGCCGAGGTCGAGGCCCGCAACCGCCGCGCCACCACGGTCGACGGTCTCATCCGCGGCTTCGAGGACGCGGCGGAGAAGTCGCTCGGCGCGCTGCGCAGCGCCTCCGGCCAGCTCGATGGCGCCTCCGACCAGCTCGACACCACCTCGAGCGCGGTCACCAGCGAGGCGGTCACCGCTTCCGGCGCGATGGAACAGGCCGCGGCCTCCGTCTCCTCCGCCGCGGCTGCGGCCGAGGAGCTCGCTGCCTCCATCGCCGAGATCGCCAGCCAGGCCGGCAAGTCGACCCAGGTCGCCGACACCGCCGTCGCCGAGGCCGAGCGCACCGCCCAGACCATGGGCTCGCTCGCCCAGGCCGCCAGCCGCATCGGCGAGGTGGTCAACCTCATCCAGGCGATCGCCGGCCAGACCAACCTGCTGGCGCTCAACGCCACCATCGAGGCGGCGCGCGCCGGCGAGGCCGGCAAGGGCTTCGCGGTCGTCGCCTCCGAGGTGAAGAGCCTCGCCAGCCAGACGGCCAAGGCGACCGAGGAAATCGCCAGCCAGATCGGCGCCATCCAGATGGCCTCCGGCGATGCGGTCGACGCCATCGAGAAGGTCAACCAGGTCATCGGCGAGATGCGGGGCATCGCCGCCTCCGTCGCCGCTGCGGTCGAGGAGCAGAACGCCGCCGTCGCCACCATCGCCGAGGCGGTCAACCGCGCCTCCGACGAGACCCGCGGCGGTGCCGAGGCCATGGGCCGCGTCGGCGGCACGGCGCAGTCCGCCCAGGCCACCGCCGAGGACGTGCGCACCCTCTCCGGCCGGCTCGGCGAGGAAGCCCAGGCGCTGGATCTCGAGATCCGCTCCTTCCTCGAGGGCGTCCGCGCCGCTTGATCGGCCTTGCCCCTCCAGAAACGCAAAACGGCCGGGGCTCGCCCCGGCCGTTCGCTTATCCGATCAGGCCCGAAGGCCCCGTCGTCACTTGCTAGCGATCGTCACTTGGCGGCGACGACCATGATCTCGACGGTGAACTGCGGTGCGGCGAGCTTCGCCTCGACCGTGGCACGGGCCGGCGTATGGCCGGGGACCACCCAGCTGTCCCAGACGGCGTTCATCTCGGCGAAGGTCGACATGTCCGACAGCCAGATGTTGGTCGAGAGCAGGTTCTGCTTCGAGGTGCCGCACTCGGCGAGCAGAGCGTCGATGGTCTCGAGGATTTCCTTGGTCTGCTCGGTCACCGACTTGCCGGCAGCCTTGTGCGCCACCTGGCCGGCCAGATAGACGGTGTTGCCGTGGACGACGGCGCCGCTCATGCGCGGACCGACCTGCTTGCGCTCGATGGCCATGGGTCTTCTCTCCTTGGGAAACTGCCGGGATGGAACTGCCGGAATGCAGAGCGCGTCTCTAGCGCGCGGCGAGCCTGCCGCCAACCCGTCCCGCCGCCGCGGCGCCATGCGCGCAGCAACCCCACAACCGCGACCACATGCCGGCCTTGCCACCAGGACCTACAACCGGCGATGATCAACCGAACCGCCGGACCCGCCATGCTCGACCGCTTCTTCGCCATGCTCTCCGACCTGTCGGAGCCCGCCCACGAGCGCTTCGGCGAGGATGACTATCGCCTCGCGGCGGCGGTGCTGCTGGTCCATGTCATGGCGGTGGATGGCCGGGTCGCCCCCGCCGAGCGCGACCGTCTGCGCACGGTCCTCGCCTCGGGCTTCGACCTCTCGGGCCCCGACACCGACCGTCTCATCGAGAGCGCCATGGACCACGAGGCGGCGGGCGACAGCTGGACGGCCCAGGCCGAGCACCTTGCCAACCGGCTGGACGAGCAGGGCCGCCGGCGCATCGTCGACATGATGTGGGCCGTCGTCCTCGCCGATGGCTCGGCCGCCGAACTGGAAGAGGCGGTGGTGGAGCGCGCCGCGCAGCTGATGGGCGTCGATCCGAACCGGCCCTGAAGCATCAGGGACGGCTCGTCCCAAGAAAATCCCTCCGGCCCGCGGGCCTCTAGGACGCCCATTCCGCGGCGATCTCGGCCTCGAGATCCACCGTCGATGCTTCGCCGATCTTGTCGAACTTCGTCCGCAGGAACTTGCGCGCCGCCTTCTTGCCGGCCTCCTGCAGGCTGACGAGGAAGTCGTAGTCGGTGACCACCTTGGAGCCGGCGGTGAGGCCGTCCAGCGCCTCGGACAGCGCGATGCGGTGAAGGTGGACGCGCTTGTAGGCGCCTTGCCCGCGGCCACGCGGCAGCCGGCCCTCGTCCACGAGGCGCGCGACGAAGGCGGCGGCGCGCAGTTCGGCCTGGAGCGAGGAGTTGAAGGTGATCTCGTTGACGCGGTTCATGATCTCCCGCGACGAGGTCGGCGTCTCCTGGCGCAGGATCGGATTGATCTGGACGAGGAGGATGTCCTCGGAGTCAGTGGTCCGGTAGAGCGGGAAGAGCGGCGGATTGCCCATATAGCCGCCGTCCCAGAACGGCGTGCCGTCGATCTCCACCGCCTTGAACAGCATGGGCAGGCAGGCCGAGGCCATCACCGCCCGGCAGGTGATCGCCTCGCGCCGGAAGATGGTGAGCTTGCCCGTCCGCACATTGGTGGCGGAGATGAACACCTTGATCCCGTCGAAGGCGGCCAGCCGGTCGAAATCGACGAAGGACCGGATGAGGTCCTCCAGCGGATTGATGTCGAACGGATTGAGGTCGTAGGGCGAGAAATAGCGCTGCACCTGGTCGACCCAGGTCTGCATCAGCGAGCCCTCGTAGGGCATGACCGAGAACAGCCGGTCGAGCGCCCGGCGCTGCAGCGTCGGCATGGAGCCGTCGATCGAGGCGGCCTTCCAGAAGCGGGCGAGCCGCTCGCGTGCCGCCTTCGGCCCTCCCTCTGCGAGACCGTCGGCGAGCAGGACGGCATTCACCGCCCCGGCCGAGGCGCCGGTGACGCCCTCGATCTCCAGCCGCCCGTCGCGCAGGATCTCGTCCAGCACGCCCCAGGTGAAGGCGCCGTGGGCGCCGCCCCCCTGGAGCGCCAGCGAGACGCGCTTCGTCGCCCTAGTCGCCGGGGTGTTCCGGGCGGTCATGCCGCCGTCCAGCCGCCGTCGATGACGTTGTTGGCGCCGGTGATGTTCTTGGCCGCGTCCGAGCACAGCCACAGCGCCAGCGCCGCCACCTCCTCGACCTGCACGAACTGCTTGGTCGGCTGCGCCGCCAGCAGCACGTCGTTCATGACCTGCTCCTTGGTCATGTTGCGCGCCTTCATCGTGTCGGGAATCTGCTTCTCGACCAGCGGCGTCCAGACATAGCCCGGCGAGATGCAGTTGGCGGTGATGCCGAAGGTGGCGAGCTCCAGCGCGATGGTCTTGGTGAAGCCGAGCAGGCCGTGCTTGGCCGCCACATAGGCCGACTTGAACGGCGAGGCGACCAGCGAATGGGCCGAGGCGATGTTGACGATGCGACCGTGCTTGCGCGCCTTCATGCCCGGCACCACGGCCTTGGTGAGGTGGAACGAGGCCGTCAGGTTGATGGCCATGATGGCGTCCCACTTCTCGGTGGGGAAATCCTCCACCGGCGAGACGTGCTGGATGCCGGCATTGGAGACGACGATGTCGACCTTGCCGAACTTCGCCTCCGCCTCGCGCACCATGCCGGTGATCTCGTCGGGCTTCATCATGTTGGCGGGCGAGAAGAGGATGGTGCGGCCAGTCTGGCTGGCGAGCTTCGCCCGGGTCGCCTCGATCTCGGCGGCGTCGCCGAGCCCGTTCAGCATGACGTCGACGCCCTCCTTCGCCAGGGCCGTGGCAATCGCGAGGCCGATGCCGCTGGTGGACCCCGTAACGATCGCGCTCTTTCCCGCAAGGCTCATGATACCCATCTCCTTCAAGCTGCCGGTGCCCATCAGTGACCCGGCCGCCATTGCAATGCAACACGATCGCGGCGGTTTGGGGGAGCCGGCGGCGCCGTGTTAAGGAGCTGTCACCCGGACGAAAGTCGGGACATCGCGAAGGCCTGGATGATGCTGCGGACGCGCCACCACGACCACGATCACGCCTGCGAGCATGGCCACCCCCCGGTCGACGTGCTGAAGGTGGCCGAGGCCCGCTGCGCCGAGCGCAAGCTGAAGCTCACCCCGATCCGCCGCGAGGTCCTCTCCCACCTTGCCGCCTCGCCGGCCCCGATGGGCGCCTATGACCTCATCGAGAAGATGCACCATTCCTCGGGCCGCCGCCCGGCGCCGATCAGCGTCTACCGCGTCCTCGACTTCCTCCTGGAGGCAGGCCTCGCCCACCGCATCGAGAGCCGCAACGCCTATGTCGCCTGCGCCCATCGCCACGACGGGCCCGACCTCGTGGTGTTCATGATCTGCGATGCCTGCGGCTGTGTGTCCGAGGCCTCCGGCGCGCCGGTGGAGAAGGACCTTGCCGCCATTGCCGGGGCCGCCGGTTTCACCGCGGCGAGCCGTGTCGTCGAGATGTTCGGCCGCTGCGCCCATTGCGGCCCGACCGAGAAGACCTGATCCCCGCCGCTCACGCTGGCCTGCCATGCCTCTGCCGGACTATGATCCGGCCGTGCCAGCGCTCCGTCACGGTGACGACACTGGCGCCGGGGCACGGTGCCCGCTATGTCGGGGGCGCTGAGCGGAGGCGGAAGCGATGATCCAGGGATTTGGGGTGAAGCCCCGGCACCGGACGGTCGGCGTGACCATCGGCGAGGGCGCCGGCGCGGTGATGGTCGGTGGCGGCGCGCCGATCGTCGTCCAGTCGATGACCAACACCGACACGGCCGATATTGACGGTACGGTGCGGCAGGTGGCGGCGCTCGCCCGCGCCGGCTCGGAACTGGTCCGCATCACCGTCGACCGCGACGAGAGCGCCGCGGCCGTGCCGCATATCCGCGACAGGCTCGCCCGCATGGGGGTGAGCGTGCCCCTCGTCGGCGACTTCCACTATATCGGCCACAAGCTTCTGACCGACCATCCGGCCTGCGCCGAGGCGCTCGCCAAGTACCGCATCAATCCCGGCAATGTCGGCTTCAAGGACAAGAAGGACCGGCAGTTCTCGATGATCGTCGAGAAGGCGATCGAGCATGGCAAGGCCGTGCGCATCGGCGCCAACTGGGGTTCGCTCGACCAGGAACTGCTCACCCACCTGATGGACGAGAATGCCAGGAGCGAGAACCCGCTCGACGCCCGTGCCGTCATGCACGAGGCCATGGTGCAGTCCTGCCTGCTCTCGGCCGAGCGCGCCGTCGAGATCGGCCTGCCGCAGAACCGCATCATCCTCTCCGCCAAGGTCTCGGCGGTGCAGGATCTCATCAGCGTCTACCGGATGCTCGCCTCGCGCTCGACCTATGCGCTGCATCTCGGCCTCACCGAGGCCGGCATGGGCTCGAAGGGCATCGTCGCCTCCGCCGCCGCCCTCGGCGTGGTGCTGCAGGACGGCATCGGCGACACGATCCGCGTCTCGCTCACCCCCGAGCCGAACGGCGACCGGACGCTGGAGGTCAAGGTGGCGCAGGAGATCCTGCAGACCATGGGCATCCGCACCTTCGTGCCGCTGGTCGCCGCCTGCCCGGGCTGCGGGCGCACCACCTCGACGCTGTTCCAGGAGCTCGCCCAGGACATCCAGGGCTTCATCCATGAATCCATGCCGGAGTGGAAGACGCGCTATCCGGGCGTCGAGGTGCTGAACGTCGCGGTCATGGGCTGCATCGTCAACGGCCCCGGCGAGTCCAAGCACGCCGATATCGGCATCTCGCTGCCCGGCACCGGCGAGAACCCGGCCGCCCCGGTCTTCGTCGACGGCGTCAAGGTCACCACCCTGCGCGGCCCGACGGTGGCCGCCGACTTCAAGGCCATGGTCATCGACTATATCGAGCGGCGTTTCGGCGTCGGCGGCCAGCGGGCGGCGGAATAGGCCATGCGCAGCTGCGTCGTCACCGGCGTCTCGACCGGCATTGGCGAGGCCATCGCCACCGACCTCGTGCGCCGCGGCTGGCGGGTGTTCGGCACGGTGCGGCGCATGGACGATGCCGAGCGGCTCGATGCCGCCCTCGGGCCCTCCTTCACCCCCGTCATCGCCGACGTCACCGATCCCGACAGCCTGTCGCGCGCCGCGGCGACCGTCGCGGGCCTCCTCGACGGCAAGCCGCTCGGCGGCCTCGTCTGCAATGCCGGCATCTCGCTGCCGGGCCCGCTGCTGCACCAGCCGCTGGATGAGCTCGACCGGCAGTGGAAGGTCAATGTCCTCGGCCAGATCGCCACCGTCCAGGCCTTCGGATCGCTGCTCGGCGCCGAGGAGGGCTTTGCCGGCACGCCCGGCCGCATCGTCATGATGTCCTCGGTCTCGGGCAAGCTGTCCTGGCCCTTCGTCGGCGGTTACTCGGCCTCCAAGCACGCGCTGGAGGCGATGAGCCATGCGCTGCGCCGCGAGCTCATGCCCTTCGGCGTCGACGTCGTCATCGTCGGCCCCGGGCCCATCGCCACGCCCATCTGGGAGAAGTCGGCCGGCGCGGTCGAGAAGACCCGCTACCAGGCGACCTTCTACGGCCCGCTCATCGACCGCTTCGAGGCGGAGGTGCTGGGCCGGGCGAAGCATGCCCTGCCGCCCCAGGCGGTGGCCGACGTCGTCCACACCGCGCTGACGGCGGAAAGCCCGAAGGTGCGCTACACCATCACCCCGGCGCCCCTGATGAACTGGATCCTGCCGCTGATCCTGCCGGCCCGCTGGCTCGACAGGATCGCGGCCAAGCGCCTTGGTTTGACGCGCCTGCGCTGACCCCTCAGGCGACGCCGAGGCTGCGGCCGGCGGCGGTGACCATCAGCACCTTGCCGTCGCGCCCGCCGTCACCGGCGAGTTGCATGGCGCGCGTCGCCTCCTCCATCGGCACCACGGCCGAGACCGGCGTCGTCAGCGTGCCGTCGGCCATGCCGCGGGCGATCCGCCCATAGGTCTCGGCGATGCGGGCGCGGCCCGCCTCCTGGAACCAGTGGATGAGCCAGAAGCCCTTGAGGCTGATCTTGCGGAAGATGAGGTGCTGCGCGTCGATGCGGCAGGATTCGCCCGATAGCAGGCCGTAGTTCACCACCGTGCCGCCATCGCCCAGCGCCCCGGCCATGACGCCGGTAGCCGCGCCGCCGATGGCGTCGATGGCGAGCTTCACCGGCGCGCCGCCGGTCGCCTCCATCACCTTCTTGCGGAAGGCGCGGGGATCGTCGAGCGGATCCGCGAGCACCGCCGTGCCGCCCGCCGCCTTCACCCCCGCCACCGCGCTCTCGCGGCGCACGACATTGAGCGTGTTGATGCCGCGCTGCGCTGCGAGCTTCACCAGGAAGGTGCCGACAGCGGAATTGGCGGCATTCTGCATCAGCCAGTCGCCCGGCTGGAGCGCCACCTGGTCGGAGAGCAGCGCCTCGGCGGTGGCCGGATTGCCCTTCAGCATGGCGGCCTGCTTCAGGTCGATGTCGGCCGGCAGCTTCATGACGAGCGCCGCCTTGAGGGTCACGCGCTCCAGCCAGCAATTGAGGATCATCGGCGAGACGATGTCGCCGACGCCAAGGCCGCTGACGCCCTCGCCCACCGCCGCGATGCGGCCGACCGCCTCGCCGCCGGGGATGAAGGGCAGGGGCGGGCGCGAGGTGCCGTAGAGCCCCTGGATCTGCAGGAGGTCGGACGGGTTGATGTTGAGGACCAGCATTTCCACCGTCACCTCGCCTGGGCCCGGCGCCGCCGGCTCCGGCTGGTCGATGAGGCGGATGGTGGCGGCGGGATCGCCGAACCCCTCGATGACGATGGTCTTCATGCTGTCCTCCCGCCCGTCAGGGCTTCTTGTCGCTGGATCGGGGTTCTTGTCGTTGGAATGCCTTAGTCGCCGAAGCCGATGAAGCGGTAATCCGGCGACGATGTGTTGTGGCGGCTCGGCACGGCGCGCGTCAGCTTCATCTCGATGCCCTCGCCGCCGCGGAAGTCCATCACGGGGGCCTCCTGCCAGCGGTTGGCGCCGGTCGCGCGCCACTCGACGCGGGCGCCGTCGGCATTGGTCTCGGTGACATACATGGAGCGCAGCCCGGCGAAGGGTCCGTTCGCCACCGGCCGGTCCAGCACCACGTCGAGGGCGACGCGGGTGCGGTCGATCTCGGCGACCTTCACGGTCGCGCTGCCGCCGGTGCGGAAGGAGAGGGTGAAGGTCATGGTGGCCGGGTCGAAGCGGATGGCCGAGAGGTTGACCACCGGCCGCTGCATGACCTCGATCGGGCCGATCAGCGCCGAGGTGCCATAGACGATGTCGGGAAGATGGGCCGGCGGCCGCGGCTTGATGCGCCAGTAGCCGTCCACCGGATACATGACGAGGAACTCGTAGGGCGCGGCGGTGCCGTCCTTGACGAAGAGCTGGAACAGGTGGAAGCCGCTCTCGGTGCGGTTGCCCACCGTCACTGGCACCTGCTCGGGCCGCCAGAACTTGTCGAAGGTGATGCCCACGACCTTCAGCCTGTCGTCCTCGTGCATCACCACGTTGCGCGGCGTGAAGCGGAAATCCGCCTTGTCGGTGATGGTGCAGTCGGTGAAGTCCGGTGCCGTCGTGTCCTGCACGATGGTGCCGATCACCGCCGGGTGGTTGGCCTCGATGCGGAAGCGGCGGACATTCGGCGCGGAGAGACGCAGGTCGACATTGTCCTCCTCGGCGCAGAGCGTCGGCACGCTTTCGTTGGCAATGCGGGCGCTCAGCGGCGCGGCCGTCGTCGGGGCCGTCAGGGCCAGGATGGCGGCAAGCGCGGACAGGATGGGGCGGACCATGGGCATCTCCTCGAGAGTACCGCCCTAGCAGGCCGGCGCGCCCGGGGCAAAGTCCGCGCGACGCCGCAGCCGTCTCAGTTGCGGTCGTCGGGGAGAACGGGCAGCGCGTGGAAGGCGACGCCCTCCTCGGCGAGTTCCTTCGCCTCTTCCGGGGTCGCCTGGCCGTAGATGGAGCGGAACTCCGTCTCGCCGTAATGGATCTTGCGCGCTTCCTCGGCGAAGCGGTCGCCGACCGGGTCGGCGGTCTTCATCAACTCCTCGCGCAGGGCGCGGATTCGGGCGCGCAGCTCCTTCTCGGCGGGCGACACCATGGCCACCTGCTCGGGGCCGGGCGCGGCCTCGGGAGCCTGCGTCACGGGGGCGGTCTCGGCGCGGCGGTCCTTGCGCGCGACCTGCGGCGCCATCAGCGCCTTCTCGACCTGCGTGGAGCCGCAGACCGGGCAGGCGACGAGGCCGCGGGCATGCTGCGTCTCGTAGCTGTCGGAGGAGGGGAACCAGCTCTCGAAGGCATGGGCCTTCTCGCAGGTGAGCGCGTATTTGATCATGGGATGTCGGCCACGCTGAACATGCGGCCATTGGCCAGCGACGGGATGCGGCCGCGGGTTTCGGCGATCTTGGCCGGGTCGATCTCGGCGAGGATCACCGCCGGCTCGTCATGGTCGGCCTCGGCGAGGATACGCCCCCAGGGATCGACGATGAGGCTGTGCCCATAGGTCGCCCGCCCGCAGGCATGCTGGCCGCCCTGTGCCGCCGCGATGACGAAGGCGCCGTTCTCGATGGCCCGCGCCCGCATCAGCACGTGCCAGTGCGCCTCGCCGGTCGGCACGGTGAAGGAGGAGGGGATCGCCATGATCCCCGCGCCCTGCTCGGCCAGCGTCCGGTAGAGGTTGGGGAAGCGCAGGTCGTAGCAGATGGTGACGCCGAGCCGGGCCCAGGGCAGGTCGGCCATGACGGCGACGTCGCCAGGCACGTAGGCCGCGGATTCCCGGTAGGTCTGGCCGTTGGGCAGGTCCACGTCGAACATGTGGATCTTGTCATAGGCCGCCACCACCTCGCCGTCGGGCGAGATGACATAGCCGCGGTTGGCCGCCTGCCGCTCGCCGATCTTGATGGCGAGCGAGCCGATATGCAGCCAGATGCCGAGCTGCATCGCCTCGGCCTGGAACAGCGGGATGGAGGTATCCTGGTCCTCTGACCGGATGGCCTCGAAGAACTTCGGCCGCTCCGGCTGGAGGATGTTGGTCATCTCCGGAGTCTGGACGTACTGCGCGCCCGCGCGGGCCGCCTCGCGGATCAGCGCGATGGCCTGGTCGACGCTCGGCTTGATCTGGACGTCGGCGCGCATCTGCACGCAGGCCGCCGTGAAGCTCCCGCTCATCCCGGTATCCGTCATGCCGCGAGCAGCGGGTCGAGCTTGCCGGCCTCGTCGAGGGCATGGATGTCGTCGCAGCCGCCGACATGCTGCCCGGCGATGAAGATCTGCGGAACGGTGGTGCGCCCGCCGGCCTTGGCGATCATCTCCGGCCGCCGGTCCGGGTGCTTCTGGATGTCGATCTCGGTGAAGGCGGCGCCCTTGCTTCGCAGCAGCTCCTTCGCCGCATGGCAATAGGGGCAGAAGTCCTTGGTGTAGACGACGATCTCGGGCATCGCGAAGTCCATGGAAACGTGGGTCGGTGTATCACCTGATGGTCAGATATGGACCGCGAAAGGCCCCTCCACAACCCTTGCCGCGGTCAGCACGTCGATCCGCGCCGCGCCTGCCCGCCGCAGCACGCGGCAGCAGGCCTCGATGGTGGCGCCGGTGGTCAGCACGTCGTCCACCAGCACCAGCCTCTTGCCGCGGATCCAGCCCTTCTTCTCCTCCGCCACGCGGAAGGCGCCGGTGACATTGTCCAGCCGCTGCGCCCGCGTCAGGCCGACCTGATGGCGGGTGCGCCTGACGCGTTTGAGCAGCAGCGGCTCGTTGGCGACGCCGGTGAGGTCCGAGAGGTGCCGCGTCAGCTCCGCCGCCTGGTTGAAGCGGCGGGCGAGCAGCCGCGTCCAGTGCAGCGGCACCGGCACCAGGGCATCGGCATCCGCCAGGAGCTCGTGGCCCGCCCGCGCGATCCAGGCGGCGAGGGCGCGGGCGACGTCCAGCCGGTCGCCATATTTCAGCGCGTGGATGAGCGTCCGGCCCGTGGCGTCGAAGCGGAAGGCCGCCCGCGCCCGGTCGAAGGCGGGCGGGCTGGCGATGGCCTGCGGCGACAGCGCGCCGGGGCCGAGGTCGAAGGCGAGCGGCGTGCCGAGGCGCTCGCAGACCGGCGCGGTGATGAAGCCCACCCCGCGCCAGCAGGTCGGGCAGAGCGCGTGATGGCTGCCGACGGGGTGGCGGCAGGCCAGGCACAGCGGCGGCAGCAGCCAGTCGAGGCCGCGCGCCGCGCCCTGGCCGAGGCGCTGCCGGAAAAGGCTTCTCGTCGAAGGCTCGAAGATCTCGCCGTCGCCATCCATGCCGGATCGTGACATGGGAGCCCGGGTGCCGCGATGCGGGCTATTCCCAACAAAAAAGCCGCCGGGAGCCGGCGGCTTTCGTGTGTCGATGCAGCAGCGCCGATCAGGCGTGGCCGGAGATCCACTGCTTCAGCGCGGCCTGCGGGGCGGCGCCGGTCTTGCGGTCGACCAGCTGGCCGTCCTTGAAGATCATCAGCGTCGGGATCGACATGATGCCGTAGTTCGAGGCGATCTTCGGGTTCTCGTCGACATTGACCTTCACGATCTTCACCTTGTCGCCCATCTCGGCGGAGATGGCGTCGAGGGCGGGCGCGATCATGCGGCAGGGACCGCACCAGGGGGCCCAGAAGTCGACGACGACCGGCTTGTCGGCCTTGATCACGTCGGTGTCGAAGTTTGCGTCGGTGGTGGCGGCAACGGCGCCCATGGCGATCTCCTAATCCTGCGCGAGGAATCGATGCGTTGGGGTCAAGGTAGGCGTCGCCACGGCGCCGTTCAAGGCGAACGGGGCGATGTTCACCGGCTATTGACCCCGCGGGAGGCGGCATAGGCCCGCTCGACGCCCAGCGCCACGAGACCGATGGCGAGGCCCCAGAAGGCGGCGCCGACGCCGGCGATGGTGACGCCCGAGGCCGCGGTGGCGAAGGCGAGGAGGCTGGCAAAGCGCGTCCGGTCCTCCGCCATGGCGCCGGCGAGCGAGCCCATCAGCGCGCCGGTGAGCGCAAGGCCCGCCACCGTCGTCACCAGCGCCTTCGGCATGGCGGCGAAGAGCGCCACGAAGAAGCCGGCAAAGGCGGCAAAGCCGATGAAGGCGAGGCCATAGACGATGCCGGCCGGCCAGCGCTTGCCCGGATCGGGATGGGAATCCGGCCCTGCCGCGATGGCGGCGGTGATGGCGGCAAGGTTGGAGGAATGGGCGCCGAAGGGCGCGGAGAACAGCGACACGATGCCGGTCGTGGTGATGATCGGGCCGGCGGCCGGCGCATAGCCATTGGCGCGCAGCACGGCGAGGCCGGGCAGGTTCTGCGCCGCCATGGTGACGAGATAGAGCGGCACGCCGAGGCCGAGGATCGCCGAGGGCACGAAATCCGGCGTCGTCCAGACGGGCCGCGACAGCGCCGCGCCCTCAGGCAGTGGACCGGCAAGGCCAAGCCCATAGGTCAGCGCCACGCCGGCCGCCACCACCACCAGCATGGCGCTCGCGGCATGGACGAGGCGGGCGACGAGGAAGATGGCGACCAGCGGCAGCACCAGAAGCGGCGCCTGCGGCGCGGCCAGCGCCACGTCGGCGACGAAGCGGAACAGCACGCCGGCCAGCATGGCCGCGGCGATGCCGGCGGGGATGCGCGCGACGAGGTCGCCGAGCGGCTTGATGAGCCCGGTGAGGATGATCAGCACCGCCGCCACCACGAAGGCACCCTCGGCGGCCGGAAAGGCGATGCCCGAGGACGTCGCGATCAGCGCCGCGCCGGGCGTCGACCAGGCCATGACCACGGGGATGCGGTAGCGCCAGGTGAGCGCCATGCCGCCGAGCGCCTTGGCAAGGCAGATGGCGGCGAGCCAGGAAATGGTCTGCGCCGGTGTCGCGCCCACCGCCTGCGCCGCGGCGATGACGAGCGCCACCGTGCCGGCGAAGCCGACCAGCGGCGCGATGATGCCGGCGGAGAGGGTGGAGAGCGTCAGGGGCATGATGCGTCGGATCGATGGGTCATGCGGCGCGCCCCGCAACGAAAAAGGGCCCGGCGATGCCGGGCCCTTCCTGTAGGTGCCCGAAGGCCCCTGATCAATAGCGGTAGTGGTCGGGCTTGAACGGGCCCTTCTCCGGCACGCCGATATAGTCCGCCTGCTCCTTGCTCATCTTGGTGAGCTTCACACCGAGCTTCTCGAGGTGGAGCGCGGCGACCTTCTCGTCGAGGAACTTCGGCAGGGTGTAGACCTTCTTGGCGTACTTGCCGTTGTCGCGGTTCTGCCAGAGCTCGATCTGGGCGAGGGTCTGGTTCGAGAACGACGACGACATCACGAAGCTCGGATGGCCCATGGCGTTGCCGAGGTTCACCAGGCGCCCCTCCGACAGGAGGATGATGCGGTTGCCGGCCGGGAACTCGATCTCGTCGACCTGCGGCTTGATGTTGGTCCACTTGAAGTTCTTCAGACCCGAGACCTGGATCTCGTTGTCGAAGTGGCCGATGTTGCAGACGATCGCCCGGTCCTTCATCGCCCGCATGTGATCGACGGTGATGATGTCCTTGTTGCCGGTGGCGGTGACATAGATGTCGGCGCGCGGCAGCACGTCCTCGATCGTGGCGACCTCGTAGCCCTCCATCGCCGCCTGCAGGGCGCAGATCGGATCGACTTCGGAGACGACGACGCGACAGCCGGCCTGGCGCAGCGAGGCGGCCGAGCCCTTGCCCACGTCACCGAAGCCGGCGACGAAGGCGACCTTGCCGGCCATCATCACGTCGGTGCCGCGGCGCAGCGCGTCGACCAGCGACTCGCGGCAGCCATAGAGGTTGTCGAACTTCGACTTGGTGACGGAGTCGTTGACGTTGATCGCCGGGAAGAGGAGCTTGCCCTCCTCGGCCAGCTTGTAGAGGCGGTGCACGCCCGTGGTGGTCTCCTCGGAGACGCCGCGGATCGCCTTGGCGACCTCGGCGAACCAGCCCTTCGGCTTCTCGGCGAGCATGCGCTTGATCAGGGCGAAGAAGATGACCTCTTCATCCGAGCCCGGCTTGTCGAGGAAGGCCACGTCGCCCTGCTCGGCCTTCAGGCCGTAATGGACGAGCATGGTGGCGTCGCCGCCGTCGTCGAGGATCATGTTCGGCACGCCGCCGCCATGCCAGTCGAACAGCTTGGCGGTGTAGTCCCAGTACTCCTCGAGGCTCTCGCCCTTGTAGGCGAAGACCGGGATGCCGGCGGCGGCGATGGCGGCGGCGGCATGGTCCTGCGTCGAGAAGATGTTGCAGGACACCCAGCGGATGTCGGCGCCCAGCGCCTTCAGCGTCTCGATGAGGACGGCGGTCTGGATGGTCATGTGCAGCGAGCCGGCGATGCGCGCGCCCTTCAGCGGCTGCGACGGGCCGTACTCGGCGCGGATGGCCATGAGGCCCGGCATTTCGGTCTCGGCGAGCTCGATCTCCTTGCGGCCGAAGGGAGCGAGCGAGATGTCTTTGACGATGTAGTCCTTGCCGTGTTCGACAGCCATGGGGTCCTCGGAAAGTGCACGGGGCCGGCAGGATGACCGGCTTGTCGGGCGGGGCTGTAGCATGGGTGCCCGCGGGAGGCAATAAAGACATAAAGATTTCTTTATGTCCGATGAACGAGGCGTGACGGCGCGGAGCGTGGGGTGGGGTCTGATCGATGCGAACGGTTCCCCTCTCCCGCCTCGCTGACGCTCGTCGACCTCTCCCCGCCGGGGAGAGGTGAGGCACGGCCCTCTCCGCGTCATGGCCGGGCTTGTCCCGGCCATCCACGACTTGACCACGACGATGGGACGGAAAGTCGTGGATGCCCGGCACAGGGCCGGGCATGACGGGTGGAGGTTCGGGAGCCCGGCCGGAGCATGACGGGTGGAGGTTCCGGTGAGCGTCTGGAGAAGGCGCATCCCCCACCTCTCCCCGGCGGGGAGAGGTCGGCCGCAGGCCGGGAGAGGGGGCTTTGCGTCAACCGGGAGGCCACTCCCCCTGTCCCCGCCGGGGAGAGGTGGAGTGCCAACCTCACGCCATGTCGTCGACCAGCTCGCCGAGCGCCTTGGCCCCAATATCGGCCGGCCAGCGCGGGAGATAAGACACGACTGACCGCAATGATGGGCCCATTGCACCGATGATCGACTCTGCTCCTGTCAACATTCATCAGAACGCGATACGCAGTTTGCTTGCAGCGTCAGACGGGGGGAACGCACATGTCGGATGTCGTCAAGAGCAAGGAGGGTACGATCGCCCTTGCAGGCGCCGGAGCTGTGATGTTGCTCGTCGGCACGCTCCATCTCGTCGCGCCTCAGATGATGATGAACGCGCCAGCAATCGAGCTGACCACGATCAATCATCTCCACCTCATCCGGGCGGCCCTGGGCGGAGCGTTTATCGGGATAGCAGCGCTGTTCCTGTTGGGGTTGATCTGGGAACGCATGCGGGCGTTCGCGCTGGTCTCAATTGTCGTCCTGTTTAGCGGTTTTGCCTTTGGACGGCTTGTCAGTACGGCCCTTGATGGGCTGCCGGCCGGCATGTTCCTCGGCATTCTGGCTTTTGAATTGATCTTCGCTGCGCTCGCTGTCGCCGCGTTGCGCACCGAGCAGCAGCACTGAACGCGATGAAGCGGCCCCGGACGCCGTATTCGTGAACGCCGAGGCGCCGCCTCGGCTTTGCCGGGCATGGCGGGCGGAGCTTCGGGATGGAACGCACCCCGTTTTGACCGGACAGTCGGCCTAGCTCGCTAAGGCATAGGCGTAGGCCTATGGATAAGGCTATGTCTTCTGATCCGATCCCCCCGACCACACGTGTTGAGGTCATCACGTCAGTCCAGCGGCGCCGTCGTTGGTCGACTTCCGAGAAGGTCCGGCTGGTGGAAGAGGCCATGCAGCCGGGCTCCTCCGTGTCGCTGGTTGCTCGCCGTCACGGCCTCTCCCCAAGCCTGCTCTTCAGCTGGAAGAGGCGAATGATCGAAGGTGGCCATCAGGCTGTCCACGCGGACGAGGACGTAGTCGGGACCAGCCATGTGCGTGACCTCGAGAAGCGTGTCCGGGATCTCGAGCGCCTGCTCGGCCGGAAGACCATGGAGGTCGAGATCCTGA